>DASRYP010000608.1:0-15344 GCA_035687165.1 Actinoplanes sp.
AGCTCGCCACGGACCGAGCAGTGGACCCCGGTCTCGGCGAGGGTTTCGCGGATGGCGACGGTCTCGGGTGTGGCGCCCGGCTTGACGATGCCGGCGGGGAATTGCCAAGTGATGCCGCTCGGGTCGGTGTCGCGTCGGCAGACCAGCAGGACCTCGGCGTTTCGCAGGACAACGGCTATGGCGATGGCCAGCGCGACGACTCCGCTTGCCGCAGCGGCCTCGGCGTCGTCATCGGCCTTGAGCTGGCGAGCGAACCGCAGCTTTACTGCCTCGTCTGCGCGGCCGTAGGCGGTATCGAGCGCGCGCTGAAGCTCCGGCCGAATAATGGTCTCTGGCTTCTCGCTCCAGGCCGCGACTGTGCGTTTAGCGACGCCGATCAGGGCTGCCATCTCGTCCTGGGACATCCGCATTGCTGCTTGCAGCGCTGTGGCGTGGAGGCCGGTCCACTGATCGATGATTGTTTGCCGGGCCGGCTGGCTCACGAGACCCTCGCCGCGGGCATGCACGTCCGCGCTGATCGGGCGCATCGCAGATCAGCCGTCATCGGTCAGTCGACAACCGCGAATTTGGTGCCGGCGGGATAGGTCTCGACGTCGCCGTTAGCTCGGGTGACCGTGACTGCCGTCGTCGCGGTGGCGGAGTCGCCCGGTCGCAGTTCGATTCGATCGGGCAGCTCGGCGACGAAGGTGCCGAGCCCGTGCCGGATCTCGATCAGACCCTCGGACCGCAGCACCGCGAGGGCGCGTCGCACGGTTTCGCGTGCAAGGCCGAACTCGTCGTGAAGGTCCTTCTCCGAGGGCATCCGCTGGCCGGCTTGTAACTCTCCGCCACGAATGCGATCGCGAAGAAGGCTCGCAAGCTGCCGATAAGCAGCGCCTTCGCGATCCGGGGTAATCACGTGCTTACGTTAGGTACAGACGTGCGGTCCGCGAGGCGCGTATGCGTCTAGACGTCTAGTCATTTACGCGCGATGCTGTAACTGCTGTCCCGCGAGGGATCAGCTCACGCAGCCGTCGCTTGAAGGGATGCAGGCATGCCAGTCAGGACGCAGGAGCGCTGCCCGCTCTACTGCACCACCAACCACAAACATGAGATCGACCAGCATGCGCGCGTCATTGCCGAGGTCGACGTAACCAGCGAAAACGCTCTCGTCGCCGTCAACCTCGTGCGCCGAGACAAGGGCGACGAGGTCGAGTTGTCCATCGGCAAGGGATGGGGCGAGCCAGCGATCACGGACCTGACGGCCGACGAGGCGCGGTCGTTGCGCGACGCGCTCAACGTCGCCGTCGCGGTCCTGGACCGCAGTTAGCGCACGCCCGATACACGCGAGCCCCGGACGCCAACGGCGCTCCGGGGCTCGTTTTCATCATGACTGCACCACAGATGCATCGACGATGGTCTTCGCGTCATCGGCAGCGCGCGGCTTCTCCGGTTGACTTGGTCTCACCGGAAAGCAGCGACAACGAAGGAGGTGAAGAACCGATGCCTGGACGGACTTACACCGATCCACGCCGCGGGCGGGATGCCTGCCACTCGCGGACGGCCGCTGGCCGCCAGGCGGGCGAACGCCCGAACATGCGGTCCGCTGCCGGCGCCTGGCCGCGCGAGACGTAGGCCGCCCAAGTAACGCGACTGATCGGCGCTCCCACTGATCGCAGGAACGCTAGAACGTCGTCCGTCGTCCACCAGTCTTCCGGCAGCTCGCCGTTCGCCTCAGCCATCACGGGGAGGTTAGCAGCCGACTAGGGGACATCTCCCGCGACAAGTCCGCAGCGCTCCACTTCTCCACCGCTCGCATCCCTGATCTGCATCTTCGATCGAGCTTCCTCGTTTGCCTGAATACAACGTGGCGTTGTAGCGTTCTCGCATGGATACAACGTCAAGTTGCATTCGACTCCGAGCGGGTTCGATCGGCGCCAACCCGGAAGGACATCCGTGTATCGCATCCCGTTGCCTGACGAACGGACGGCGGCCCACCTCGCCGCGATCGAGCGCGAACAGCGCCTCCTCGAAGCCGAGATCGCCCTGGTCGACGCCGAAATCCGGTTCCTCACCGCCGAGCCCGCCCCGACCCAGCTCGACTGGCGTCGTCTCCGCCGCGCCCAGAACCGCGTGCTGCGCGAGATGGTCGCTCTCGCCGAGCGCTACCTCCGCTCGATCGACGAGGTGGCCTAATGCCGAATCGCCTTCGCCTGGCGGCCGATCCGCCGGCCCGAACGACCGGGAGGCCCGCGTGAGCCTCGGAATCTTCTCGCTGATCCTGCTCGCGGTGCTGGTCATGCTCTGCATCGACGGCAAAACCCGCGGCCGGATCGTCGTCGCCGCGCTGTGCGCACTGATGCTCGGCCTGGTCATCGCCGGCAGCAACGGCGTACTCGTCGAGCCGTCTCATGCGCTGGTCGACGGCGTCCGTGCCGGTCTGACCGCCATTGGCCACTCGCTGGGTGGCAACAAATGAGCGACCCACACCTGAGCCGCGTCCGCTGGGGAGTGCGCGGTGCGCTTCTCCTCGGCGTCGCGACCTCGGTCGCGGCGAACATCCTGCACGCCCAACCGAGCCCGATCAGTCAGGCCATCGCGGCCTGGCCACCACTCGCGCTACTGCTGACCGTCGAGCTGATCTCGCGGATACCGGTACATCGGCGTTCGCTGTCCGCGGTCCGGCTCGGGGCTACCGCGTTCATCGCGGGCATCGCAGCGTGGGTGTCCTAATGGCACATGGCCGGCGTCGCCTCACGGTACGGCGAGGTCGGCGCGGCTCCGTACCTCATGCCGTTGTCGGTCGATGGCCTGGTCGTCGTCGCCTCCGTCTGCCTCGTCGAGCTTTCCGGCCGGCTTGGTTCGGCGGACGCCGAGCAAGTCGTGGCGGAGGTAGAGCCAGAGTCAGCGAACGCTGTGCGGACGACGGCGGACACCACGGAGGACAAACCGGCGGACATCAAGCCGGACATCGCGCCAGGCGCGACCAAGGCAGCCGTTTCCCGTACGCCGCGCAAGCGGGACACCGGCAAGGCGGTCGCGCGGTTGCGCGGTCGGCATCCCAACCTGTCCGCCGCCGAGATCGCTAAGCGCCTCGGCGTGACCGACCGCACGGTCCGCCGTCATCTCTCCAGCGCGACCCACTGACCAGGAGACACGCATGCCCGACAACGCGAAGTTTCGCCTTGCGATGGTCCTGCGAGCTCTCGGCGACAACGCCGAGGACATCGCTCACCTTCTCCAGTACGGCGGATGGCGCGGCCTGCCGCACGACGTCAACTCGTGCCCGATCGCGCTCTACCTGCGCACGGTCGTGACCGACGTGACCGACGCGGCTGTCAGCTCCGAACAGGCCAAGGTTCACACGGCTGACGGCGCCGACATCACGATCGACCTCACGTCTGCCCAGGCCGGCTTCGTCCTGGCCTTCGACCTCGGCGTCTACCCCGGGCTGATCGCCACCGCGACCGACGGCAACGGCGACGTGATCGACGAACTCGACCTGTAGATCCGCCCGGGGCGCGGCCTCTCGGCCGCAAACCATCAGCCGCGCCCCGGCCTCTTCCGATCGGCTCTGCGACCTCCCGGAGGAACTCTCATCATGGCAACCCCGAATCCCGACGACGAATTCGACTGGTCGGCCGCCGAAGCCGACGTCGTTTACCTGAACGCGCGCCGAGCCGGTCGGCCCGAGAACTGGTCGGCCGACATCGACGACGAACACGACGAGAATGGCGACGAGCCGCTTCCGGTCGATCTTCCGGACGCACGGCCCAGGCCAGCCGTGACCCGCCGCGCGATCATCCCGGCGTGGATGCGGTCGAAGGCCGAAGCGTTCGCGCTCGCGCGGTGGCTCGTCGGCCACTACACCCACGTTTTCCTCTACCACCTGACCCGGCTGCCGCTCTATGTCGGCCGTCTGGCCTTCCGGGCACCGCGCGGCCTGGCCCGTACGGTCAGCAGCGCTTCCCGATGGATCTCCGACGCCGAAGGTCGTCCCGTGCGGCTGGCCGCCGTGCGGCGCGAGGACGCAGCTGACTACCTGCGGCTATCACGGCAGCGCGACAACCGCGTACGGCTGCGCACGGTCATCCTGATCGCGCTCCTGTCCCTCGTCCTGCTCGTCGTGGCTTTCCTGCTCGTCATGGGATCGCGCGGAGCCTGGTCCGCCGCCGCCGCACTCCTCGTCGGTGTGCTGGGCGTGATCGGCTCGTCGGCCGACCGGCCGCTGATGGACATCGCGGCCATCAAGCCGCGTGTCCGGAAGCTCACCGCGGACGTCGTGACGCGAGCGTTCCTCGCCGCCGGCCTCTGCAAGGCCGACGACCCGATCAGCTTCCCGATGCCGATCATGCGGGACGGTCCCGGCTGGCGCGCGATCATCGACCTGCCGTACGGGACCAAGGCCGACACTGCGATCAAGAAGCGCAACGACCTCGCCGCTGGCCTCGACCTCGACGAAGTCCAGGTCTGGCCCGAACGCGTCCGCGGGACGGGCGGATCAGCGCGACGCGTGGCGCTGTGGGTCGCCGATGAAGACCCGTACGCAAAGCCCTCGGCGCTGTGGCCGTTGCTGGCCAAGGGCTCGGTCGACATCTTCGAGCCGTTCCCGTTCGGCGAGGACCAACGAGGCCGTGTCGTCCGCTTGCAACTCATGTTCACGTCGCTGCTCATCGGTGCCATTCCTCGGATGGGCAAGACGTTCGCGGCCCGCGTGCCGGCCCTGGCCTGCTCGCTCGACCCGATCGTCGAGCTGCACATCTACGACGGCAAGGGCGGCCAGGACTGGCGGCCGTTTGAGCGGATCGCGCACCGGGTCGGCTTCGGCGTTCGCGACGAGGTGATCTCGGCACTGGTCGAGGACCTGCGGACCCTAGTCGACGACATGAATCGGCGCTACGACACGATCGCGACGCTGCCTGCGGACATCTGCCCGGAGTCCAAGGTCACTCGGGCGATTGCGGAGCGCCGTTCGCTCAAGCTGTGGCCGATCCTGGTCTCGATCGACGAGTTCCAGCGCTACAGCGGGCACCCGATCTACGGCGACGAGATCGTCAGTCTGCTGACCGAGCTGTGCAAGGTTGGCCCGTCCGTCGGCATCATGATCGAGTTGGCCACCCAGAAGCCGGACGGCAAAGCCGTCCCGACCGACCTGCGCGACAACATCGGCACGCGATTCGCGCTCAAGACGATGACGTGGCAGTCGTCCGAGGCGGTGCTGGGCGCCGGCTCCTACACCGCCGGCTACGACTCGTCGCGGTTCCAGAGGGCGCACAAGGGCGTAGGCATCCTGCTTGGCGCCGACGACTCCGGCACGGTCGAGGAAGCGCTCACAGTGCGGACCAACCGCACACCGATCGCCGACATCGACGCCGTCATCGGCCGTGCGTGCGGCTTGCGCGAGGCGGCGGGCACGCTTTCCGGGTACGCGGCGGGCGAGCGCTCCCAGATCGCCGAGGCGGTCTCGCTGCTCGACGACATCCTGACCGTGGTCCCGGCCGGCGAGCCCAAGGTCTGGTCGGAGACCGTGGCCGCGCGGCTCGCCGAGCTGCGGCCCGAGGTCTACAGCGGATGGAAGCCCGAGCAGGTCGCGGCAGCCCTCAAGCCGTACGGCATCCCGGTCGGCCGCCAAGTCTGGGGCACCGATCCGGCGACCGGCGACAAGGCCAATCGCAAGGGAGTCCACCGCGAAGACGTCGCGGCGGTAGTCGCCGAACGTAACCGGCGACGCCGAGCCGCCTGACGCTAGCAAGCCGCTAGATCTAGCCCCGGCAACCGCTAGGTCTAGCGGCACCGCTAGCCCTTTTCACCGAATCCCACCAGGACTCTAGCTCTCTAGCGCCCTTGGCCCAACGCGGCCAAAACCCGCCCTGGAGGCACCCATGGACGCCGTCCGCGTCGCCGCTAGCCTGCTGTGCCCCGCTCTGGCCTTTGTCACCCTCTGCTACGCAGCCGTGTGCGCCGCCAAACCCTTTCGCACCTGCCGACGTTGTGCGGGGACCGGTCTGCGCGGCACCCGGCGAGGACTGCGAAGCCGCGCCTGCCGCCGATGCGACGGCGCCGGCATCCGCATCCGTTACGGCCGGCACCTGTTCAACGAGATCACTCAGCTCTACCGCGACGGCAACCGCTGAGCAGCCTTCGACGCGACAGGACTTCGACACCGTGACCCGTACCCCGCCGCACGACGAGGCCGCCGAGCGTGCCGTTATCGGTGCCGCTCTCCTGGCCCCGGCGCTCGTCGCGGACCTCTCCCGCATCGTGCAGCCCGATGACTTCTACCGCCCGGCACACGCCGAGTTGTGGTGCGTTCTCTTCGGCCTGCACGGCGCGGGAGCCCCTGGCGATCCGATCGCCGTCGCCGCCCACCTCGCCGACGCGGGATCGCTGCGCAGACTGGGCGGCGCGGCCTACCTCCACACCCTCATCGCATCCGTCCCCACCACCGCGAACGCCCCGCACTACGCGCGGATCGTCGCCGAGCGCGCACGCCGCCGCGATGTTGCCGACCTCGGCGGCCGACTGACCAACCTCGCCGCAAGCGACGCCGACACCCGCGACGTTCTCGCGGCTGGCCGCGCCCTGTTCGATACGGCATCGGTGCCAGCTTGGCCGACGCCGATCCCGCTAACCGGACGCACCGCCCCACGGCCGTTCCCGGTTCAGGCCCTGCCGGGCTGGCTGGCCGACATGGTGGCCGCCGTCGCGGAATTCACCCAGACCCCGCCCGACCTGGCCGGTTGCATCGCCCTAGCCGTACTGTCCGCCGCAGCCGGCGGCCGAGTCGAGGTCGAGGTCCGCGGCTCCTGGCGGGAGCCGGCGAACCTGTTCACGGTCGTGGTTCTGCCGCCAGGGTCGCGGAAGTCGGCCGTCTTCACCGCGCTGGTCCGGCCGCTGCTCGCGGCCGAGGCCACGCTGATCGAGCGAACCCGACCCGTGATCGTCGAGGCCGAATTGGCGCTACGCGTCGCCGCGAAGGCGGCCGACCGCGCCGCCAACGCAGCGGCGGCCGCTACCGACAGTGCGGGCCGAGACCGGTTACTCGCCGAAGCTGCCGCCGCCGCGATGAACGCCAACTCGATCACCGTGCCGACGCTGCCGCGCCTGGTCGCCGATGACGTCACCAGCGAACAGGCTGCGTCCCTGCTCGCCGAGCAGGGCGGCCGACTCGCTGTCCTATCACCCGAGGGCGGGATTTTCGCCACCCTCGCCGGCCGCTACTCCGGTGCCCCGAACCTGGAAGTCTTCCTCAAAGGCCACGCCGGCGACATGCTCCGCGTCGACCGCCGATCGCGGCCGGCCGAGCACGTCGACCGGCCCGCGCTCACTCTCGGCCTGGCCGTGCAGCCCGAGGTCCTGCGCGACATCGCCCAGATGCCAGGCTTCCGCGGCAAGGGCCTGCTCGCCCGCATCCTTTTCGCCGTCCCGGAGAACACGGTCGGCCGCCGCCGCGTCGGCACTGACCCGATCCCCGACTCGACCGTCCAGGCGTACGCCGAAAACCTGAGCGCCCTCGTGCTCGACCTGGCCGACCGGCGTGACCCGATCCTGCTGTCCCTGGCTCACGACGCGAACGAGCGGATGCTCTCGATCGAGCGCGACATCGAGCCGCGCCTTGCACCGTCAGGCAGTTGGGCGCACATCGTCGACTGGGCCAGCAAGTACGCCGGCGCCATCGCCCGTATCGCCGGCCTTCTCCACCTCGGCGACGGCTGGCCGACCGGCCGGATCACCGCCGCGACCTTCGAGCGTGCGGCAACGATCGGCGCCTACTTCGCCGATCACGCCCTGGCCGCCTTCGACGACATGGGCGCCGACCCGCTGATCGACGACGCCCGGCACGTCCTGAGCTGGATCGAGCGCACCCAGACCGAGCGATTCACGAAGCGGGACCTGTTCAGCGCCCTGTCCCGCGGACGGTTCCGCAAGGCCGCCGATCTCGATCCGGTCCTCAACCTCCTCGTCGGACACGGATACCTCGCGCCGGCGCCGACCACGGAACGCCGTGGCGCCGGCCGCGCGCCCTCGCCCGGCTGGCTCGTGCACCCGGAGATCACCCGGCCCGCAGCCACGGTCCAACCGATCAGCGTCGGGCGGGCCTCATGATCGCGCCCGTGGGTCCGCGGAATCCGCGCAATCCGCTGATCTCTCCGGCCGCCACTGTTCTGCGGATTACGCGGATTCTGCGACGACTCTCGGCATCGTCGCCGCGCGGGCCGCCCGACGTCGAGAGATCCCGTGGTCAGGACGGAACCCGCTGCTCACAACCCAAGGAGGCACGACGTTGGCTGCCCACCAGGCTGGCAACGAACCGATCATCGATCTGTCGCGGAAGCGGGAGAGCCGGACCCGTTCTGCGGCCGAGAACCACGCGCCGACCCGCCGACGGGGGCCAGCACCCGCGACGAGACGGTCCCTCACCCTCGCCGAATTCCTGGAAGCCGAGCAGGTGGCCAAGTCCACGTTCTTCAAGTGGAAGGCGCTCGGCTTGGCACCCGCGACCTACAAGTTGCCGAACGGTCAGATCCGTATCCGCTGGGCTGCTTATGAAGCTTGGCTCGCGAGCCTTGAGGAGCAGGAAGCCGCATGATCACCAGTTACGACGTGCGAATTTGGAACATCCAAGTGCACGAGGGGAAAGCGCGGAAGGCCGGTAAGCCGGTCTGCACGTACCGCCCTCGGTGGGTGGTCGCCGGCGAAGTGTTCGGGGAGAGCTTCAAGACGAAGGCACTGGCCGAGAGCTTCCGTTCGAAGCTCGTCACCTACCAGCGGGAGGGCGTCGCGTTCGACGTGGCGACTGGCCTTCCGGAACCGATGGCTCGTCAGCTCAACACCAAGACGTGGTACGAGCACGCCATTGCGTTCGTGGATATGAAGTGGCCGCACGCCGCGGGCAATCAGCGCAAGAGCATCGCCGAGTCGCTGGCCCACGTGACGCCGGCATTGCTGTCTTCCACCCGCGGCGCGCCGTCCGATACGGAAATTCGACGCGCGCTCTATTCCTACGTCTTCAACACGACGCGACGGAAGGCCGGCCCGCCGCCGGACGACCTCGCCGCCACGATTCGGTGGCTCAGCACGAACACCGTCAAGCTCAACGACTTGCAGGACGCCGCGTTGGTGCGGAAGGCGCTCGACAAGCTCTCGCTACGCCCCACGGACGGAAAGCCTGCAGCGGCGAACACGATCGCGCGCAAGCGCGCCGTGTTCTACGGATCGTTGCGGTACGCCGTTGAACTGCGCCTCCTGGCCGCCCACCCAATGGATAACGTGCAGTGGGTCATGCCGAAGTCGAACGATGAGGTCGACCGGAGATCGGTCGTGAACCCGCGGCAGGCGCTCGCTCTGCTCTACGCGGTGTGCGCCATCGCGCCGTGGCTCGTGGCGTTCTTCGCCTGCCTCTATTTCGCAGGTCTTCGGCCCGCCGAGGCGATACACCTCCGTGACGCAGACTGCGACCTCCCCGACGACGACGGATGGGGCACGCTGCGGCTCTCCGGTTCGACGCCACATGTCGGGGAGGGGTGGGGCGATGACGCGACCGCGGTTCGGGAAGACCGCGAGCTCAAGCATCGCGCCAAGTCGACAGTCCGACCGGTGCCCGCGCCACCGCCGCTCGTGCGCATCCTTCGGTGGCACCTCGCGGAGTTCGGATGCGCACCGGACGGCCGGCTGTTCATCACTCACCACGGCCTCTACGGCGGCGGTCCGATCTCGCGGGTGACCTATTCCCGTGTCTGGCGCGCCGCGCGAAAGGCGGCTCTCACCCCGGCGCAACACCGGTCACCGTTGGCCAAACGACCGTACGACCTGCGGCACGCCTGTGTGTCGCTGCAACTGAACGCGGGCGTCCCGGCGACCCAGGTCGCCGAGTGGGCAGGGCACAGCGTGCAGGTGCTCCTACGGGTCTACGCGAAGTGCATCGAGGGCCAGGACGAAGCAGCTCGCCAGCACATAGAGGGCGCCCTGGACATGGACGCTGGCCATGATGAACGCTAAGAATCCGTTGCCGCGTATGCGCCGCGAGGTGACCCGGGGCCACGCGTCAACGAGATAGCTCCGGGAGATCACATGAATACCATGTGGCTATGAGTCTATGTACGGCCCCGGTCCGGGGTCATCGGAGCTCCAGGTCGGCCGCGGCGTGCCCTGCATGCCGCGGCCGACGCTCTGGGTACTCGCCGCCCCGGCCCTACTATCCGCAGCAGGGTTACACGCCCCGGAGCAGTAGCGGGAGCAACGCCACCAGTGGCGGGTCTACCAGCGGCAGAACGCGGCCCCGGTGGTCGCCGAGTACCTCCTCCGTGACTTACACGCCTGCCGAGGTGCGGGCGCTGACTCCAGTTCGGCGCACCGTCGAGTTACGCGCGCGTCAGGACCCAGACCTTTGCGATGTCTTCCTATGCCACGCCTGGGATGACCGGCGCGGTGCTGCTACCGAGTTGCATGACTGGCTGGTAGCAGTGGGCGTGTCGGTCTGGTTCAGCGAGAAGGACATTGTGCTCGGCCAGCCGTTCATGCGGGAAATCGACAGAGGTCTGGCGAAGTCGCGTACGGGTCTCGTCCTGGTCACCCCGGCGCTATTGAAACGCGTCGATAGCCGGGGGGTTTCTGACAAGGAGCTCTCGGAGCTCCTTGCACGTGATCTGCTGATCCCTGTCGTGCACGGGACGACCTACGTCGAGCTACGGAAGGTTAGCCCCTTGCTTGCCTCCCGAAACGGGTTGAACACGGCGGATGATTCGATGGCCGTTATTGCCACCAAGATCGCCGAGCTGGTTGCCGTTGAGGACGACCTGACCTCGCTGCTCACACCGGCGAACTAGGCGCCCGGCGGCGTGCCCAGCACGTCGCCGGCGCCAAGCTAAAGCACTGGACTTGGTAGCGCCTGCGGCGGTCGACATTCGGCACGTTAGCCGTGGTTTGTTACACGGCAAGAGTCAGCGAGCGCTTCGGCGGCGGACGCAACCGGACAGGTTGTGCCCCCTTGAGAGGCATGAAGTCCTGACGAGCCCTGGCACGTAGCACCACCAGGTGCGAGGGGATCCAGGCGCGGCTCGGGTGATCCTCGACAGTCCTTTGTGTGGCGTCCAGGCAGTATCTTGCGGGTGTGGATCAATCCATGATGATCGTTCTGGCGGTTGGCGGTGCGACGAGTGCGGACTGGCTAGAGGCATGGTCGACCTTCGCCGCAGCGGTCGTTGGTCTCGCTGCGGCGGTCTTCACCCTGTGGCTTCTTCTGCACCAGATCGCTGAGGCGCGACGCGCTCGGTCCGACGCGATTCAATCCCGCGAAGAAGCGGACCAGGAGCGGGACCTCGCGCGTCGGGATCGCGAGTTCACGGCGGCTGAACGGCGGGAAAATGAGAAGGCCCAGGCGCGGACAGTCCTCCTCGACTACAGCATAAGCAGTAAGCTGATGCCGAGCATCGATGACCCCTTCCGTCTTGTGGGTGTCGTAACTAACTTCGGCGACAGTCCGGTCCTCGACGTGGACGTCTTCTTCGAGTACAGCTCTCCAGACGAAGGAAAGTCGATCGTGTCGCTGGCGGGAGCCTTCGTCATGTCTAGTGGCGAAAAGATTGGGTTTGACGTCAATCTTCCCGACCCAGACGGAGTTGTGCCCCTCGAAAATGTGGCCGCCGAGGTGGTCGGCGTGCTGATACCTCACGTGGAAGTGGTCGTCGAGTTCACGGATATCGCCGGTCGGCGTTGGAGACGCGGTCGGCGCGATGATCCCGAGCGCGTTACCCGTGGCCAATGAACGACAGGGTCGTCTAGTTGGAAGAGGTCGGCAACGCGCGCCCCTCGGTCCGTTTGTCATCGGGCCCCGAACGGTTGGCGCTCTATCCGTGGGAACGCAGGGCACCCCACCAGTCGGCCTCAGAGGTACACGGAACCGCAGGCCCTTGTGGATCCCCATCGCTGGCGCCGCCGCCAGCCGTACTCGGTTGCCACCGGTCATGCCGACACGTGCTCCTGCGTCTACGCCACAGCGCATCGAAGGCGAGGACGAATCCCGCCGGCACGTTGAGGGGCACACGGAACATGGACGATGACCAGGGCGAACGCTGAGGTCCCGTTGTCGCGTATTTGTCGCGCCGAGCGAGATCAAGCGGCATCCAGCGAGTCTGGGTGAGACCGGCCGGTGACCTTCAAGAACCGCCGTCGATCTGCATACCAGCAGGTCGACGGCGGTTTCGGCTGATCATCGAGCGGAGGGCGTGGGATTCGAACCCACGATGAGTTTCCCCATACCGGTTTTCAAGACCAGCGCCATCGGCCACTAGGCGAGCCCTCCTGATGTTGCGGTCCCAGTGTGCCAGACGGGTCCTCGCGTCTCGGCAAGCAGGCCGCCGGACAACTTTTATTAAGATTATTAACTGGGCACTGACGTGCTGGAACGCGCTCTCCACACGGGAAAGTGACGGTTGACATGACATCGACGCTCGTGGTTATCGTTCAGCGCCTTCACCATTCCCGGCCAAGGCCCCCACCTCCGGCAAGGGAGTCCCCGAATGTCTATCCCCTTCAAGATCGGATGGGTCGCGTCGGCGGCCGTCCTCGGATCGGCGACTGTGCTGATCGCGCCCGCGGCACACGCCGCCAACGAGACCGTCAACGTCTATCTGACGACCACCAGTGACAGCGGCGGCCGCACCGTCAGCCGCGGCCTCCAGCAGCAGACGCCGATCGCCTTCGTGAGCGGCAGCGGCGGATCGGCCAACCAGACCATCACGGTCAACGACAACACCGCCTACCAGCAGTTCGAGGGCGCCGGCGCGTCGATCACGGACACCACTGCCTTCACCGTCCGGGGCAGTGGCGCGCTCTCGGCGGCGACCCAGAACGACGTGATGACGAAGCTGTTCAGCCCCACCGCCGGCATCGGGGTGAGCGCGATCCGCAACGTCATCGGCTCGTCCGACCTGGCGCAGAACAACTTCTCGTACGACACGACGTGCTGCGACCTGAACGACTTCTCGCTGGCCCGGGACGCCGACGTCATGGCGCTCACCAAGCAGGCGGTCGCGCTCAACCCGGCCGGCTTCGTGATGGCCTCGCCCTGGTCGGCGCCGCCCTGGATGAAGGACAACAACGCGTACAGCCAGGGCTATCTGCAGGCACAGTACTACAAGGCGTACGCCCAATACTTTGTCCGATACATCCAGGGTTATCAGTCGCAGGGCGTGCCGATCCGGTACGTCACCTCGCAGAACGAGCCGGGCTGCTGCCCCGGATATCCCTCGATGCAGTGGCCGGTCTCGGGCCTGCAGTCGTTCGCCAAGAGCGACCTGATGCCCGCGCTGCAGGCGGCCGGTCTCAGCACCAAGCTCCTCATCGGAGACTGGAACTTCGACACGTACGACCAGTGGGTCGCGCCTCTGGTCGGCGACGCCGCGATCCGCAACCACCCGAACTTCGGTGGCATCGCCTGGCACGACTACGGCGGCAACCCGTCGACCGCGACCGCCGTGCACAACCAGTACCCGCAGGTCAACGCCTACATGACTGAGCACTCCGGTGGGACCTGGGTGACCAACCAGCACGCCGAGGACATGGGCGACCTGATCGACTACTTCCGCAACTGGGGTCGCGCCTGGACGAAGTGGTCGCTCGCCGTCGACCAGGACATGGGACCGCACAACGGCGGCTGCGGTACGTGCACCGGTCTCGTCACCGTGCACCGCGGTGACGCGCGGTCCGGGCAGGTCGACTACACCATCGAGTACTACACGATGGGTCACCTGACGAAGTTCGTGCGGCCGGGCGCGGTACGCGTCGACTCGAGCGCCAACGGCACGGTGCCGAACGTGGCGTTCCGCAACACCGACGGCTCGAAGGCGCTCATCGCGTACAACACCAGCGGCAGCACGCAGAGCGTGAAGGTCAACTGGGGCGGGCAGTCGTTCGTCTACAGCCTGCCGGCGCGTACGTCGGCCACCTTCACCTGGAACGGCACGCAGTCCGGCGGGGGCGGCGGCAACACCCGGGCCGGCACGATCACCGGGCTGGGCGGCAAGTGCCTCGACGTGACCGGCGGCTCGACGGCGAACGGCAACCAGCCGCAGCTGTGGGACTGTGCTGCGGGCAACACCAACCAGCAGTGGACCATCGGCACCGACGGGACGATCCGCGGGCTGGGCAAGTGCCTCGACGTGGCGAACAACTCAACGGCCGACGGTGCGTCGATTCACCTTTGGGACTGCATCGACACGGTCGCGAGTCAGAAGTGGACGGTCTCGGCGAACCGCGACCTCATCAGCAACGCCTCCGGTAAATGTCTCGACATCAAGGACAACAGCACAGCGAACGGGACAAAACTGCAGCTCTGGACGTGTACGGGCGCCGCGAACCAGAAGTGGACGACACCCTGATCCAGCCGATGGCGGGGTCTCCGGGCCCCGCCATCGGGCAAGCTGGACCCATGCAAGCGATCGTGATCGAGGACAAGCGACTGGTCCTGAGCGAAGTGCCCGACCCACAGGCCGGCGTGGGTGAGGTCGTCGTCGACGTCACCGCCGCCGGGGTCAACCGGGCCGATGTCTCCCAGCGTCAGGGCCACTATCCGCCGCCGCCCGGCGCCTCCCCCTATCCGGGGCTCGAGTGTGCCGGGGTGATCAGCGCCGTGGGACCGGGGGTGACCGGACGACACGTGGGCGAGCGGATCAGTGCCCTGCTGGCCGGCGGTGGCTACGCCGGGAAGGTCGCTGTCCCCGCCGGTCAGCTGCTACCGGTGCCGACCGGGTTGTCGCTGATCGAGGCGGCCGCGCTGCCCGAGGTGAGCTGCACGGTCTGGTCGAACGTGGTCGACCACGATCGTCTGCGCCAGGGCCAGACGCTGCTGGTGCACGGCGGCGGCAGCGGCATCGGCACGTTCGCGATCCAGCTCGGCAAGGCGCTCGGCGCTTCGGTGGTCGCCACCGCCCGGGCCGCCAAGCACGACGCGTTGCGCGCCCTCGGTGCCGATCTGCTGATCGACTACACGACCGACGACTTCGTGGCCGCCGTCCGCGAGTTCAACGGCCGCGGCGCCGACGTCATCCTCGACATCGTCGGCGCGAAATATCTTAGCCGCAACATCGAGGCGCTCGCGCCGAACGGCCGGATCTCGGTCATCGGCCTGCAGGGCGGCCGTAAGGCCGAGCTCGACCTCGGGCTGCTGATGGCCAAGCGCGGCTCGGTCTCGTCGACGTCCCTGCGGGCACGGCCGGCCGCCGACAAGGCCCGGATCGTCAGCGCCGTGATCCGGGACGTCTGGCCGCTGGTCGAGGCCGGCGCGATCCGACCGGTGATCCAGACGACGATGCCGCTGGCCGACGCGGCGAAGGCTCACGAGCTGATGGAGTCGGGCGATCATCTCG
>DASRYP010000609.1:0-30783 GCA_035687165.1 Actinoplanes sp.
TGCATGCTGCTGGTCCGGTCGCGTACACGGACGATACGCAGGCCGGGACAGTCTTGCGGGCTGAGGGTGGGAGGCAGGTCAGCGTCGTCATCGATGTCCACGCCGGGCGGGATGAGCAGGCCTGGGGTTAGGTGTTTGTCCTGCATCCACGGCCAGCCCCAGCTGCGGAAGCTTTCAGCACGAACGAATGCGATCCGATCGTGTTGGTCGCGGGCCGCGCCGACACCGAGCACGTTGGCGAGGAATCGTGCGATGTAGGCCTTTTGGTCGGGGCCGGATTTGATGCGGCCTTGGCCTTTTGCGAGGGCGTGCGCCAGCTCCTTGTAAGCGATGACGCTGGTGGTGTCGTTTTTGGGGTTGGCGAGGATCGCGGTTGGCTCAGAGTCGCCGTGGTGGCGGACGACCACGGGGATGCGATTGCTGCGATCGTGGTGCAGCCAGATACCGATGTGTTCGAAGTCGGGCAGGCCGGCGGGCAACCGGTAGTCGCCGATGCGACCGAGTTGGCGCAGCGCGTCACCGATTGCTGCGGAGCAGCGGTGGACGGTGCTGGGTTTGAGGTCGGTGCCGGGGTAGGGCTCGCGTCGTTTACCTTTGCCGTCTTCGCGTGGGTTCTTGGGGGGAACGAACAGTTCGGCAGGTCGCAGGCATTGCAGTTGTCGTCCGGAGAGGGCGAAGGCTTTCTTGAGCGGTTTCTTCGGGTCGATCCTCTTCAGTCGCTGGAAGTGGCGTTCGTCGCCGAGTTCGAGGATGGCGGCCCGGGTGGTGGGTGCGGTGCCGAGGTCGCGTTTCACGTGGCTGGTGTAGACGCCAGCGACGGTGCTGTCTGGTCGGTTGTCGTCATCGCTGCGCATGATGCCCGTCGCCATCGCGGTGCCGTCTTTGAGTTCGACGGTGAGGTTCATGTCGCCGGTGTAGTGGATAGTCCCGGGCTCGGTGGCGTCTTGGCGGCGGGTCAGGCCGAGGTGGCTTTCCAGGGTGGTGAGCAGGGCATTTCTGGTCAGGTCGTGGTGTGTCCACAGTTCGAGTGTGTAGCGGGTTTGCGGGTCGAAGCTGGTCTTGATGCGGGGCGGGGCTTGTTTCCCGACACGCGGGAGCGGGTCGGCAGGGCGGATGCCCAGGGGTTGCAGGAGAACGCCGAGCCGGGTGTGGGCTTCGAGGTGGTCACCGGGAACGAACCCGGTCTGGGCGGCGTGCAGGACGGATTTCGACCGGCGGCGGCCGTCAGGGTCGCCTGGTTCGTCAAGGTCGGCGGCTTCGCTCTTGGTGCCTTCGCTGTAGAGCACGTACCCGCGGATTCCGCGTGCGGCAGCGGCCTCGGCCGGATCCGCGAAGACCGCCGCCGGGTTGGGGAACGGCAGGTGGGTGAGTTTCGCTAGTACCGCCGCGAGGCCGGGTTTGAACCGCCATTGACGCCCGTCCTTCTTGGCCCAAGTCTGCTCGACGGGAGCGGCGAGCAGTGTATGGGGTTCGTGCTGGCGGAGGAATCCCTCGGGTCCGTTCAGCCACAGGGTCGCGCCGGGTGGCCCGTCGCCGCGGGAGGGGACGTAGGTGACCGGCCGCAGCGGGAACCGGCTGATGCTCAGATCCGCGTACACACGCGGGCCTGGCTGGTTGGGGGCGGTCTCCACATGGATGGTGATCTTCGCCGTGACCAAGGCCTCGCCGGTCGCGTCGGTCTCGAGCGGCTGCGGCGGCCAGAGCACGATGTCACGGCGATTGTTGCGTTGGGGAGGTCCGAGGATCAACCGGCGGGGTTCGTCGAGCAGTGTCAAACCCTGCTCGATGACGTGCAGGGCAACGAACGTCGGCAGCATCTTGTAGACGTGCGCGGCCGGTGCCGCGGTCCGGTTGTGCCGGACCTCGTGTTGCAGAACGTCGAACTCCGCGGGTGTGAAGATGAGTTCGCGAGGGTCGAGTTCGTCGAACCAGTTGACGTCGGGGCGGACCTCGGTGCTCGCCCACGCGGCGACCGCCGCCGTGAGGATGTGGGGGTCGACGCCGTCGAACGCGACGAGGAACGTGTCGGATGCGAGGTCCCAGTCGGCGTGGATGACCGCTGGGTCGACGGCGATGAGAATCTCGACCAGGCCTCGGGTGGGTAGTGACCAGCCCTCCTGAACCCAGGTGTTCTTGCGGTACTCCGCCGCGAGCCGGTCGCGCCAGGCCTGCGGCATCGTGGCGACCAGGCAGGGCCTCATCCACACGGCGACCGGCTCGATCTCGAAGCTGGTAAGCAGCGCCTCGTTGCCGATCGGCTTCCGTGGCCGCTTGGCGGGTTCGTTGGTGAGCGTGGCGGCGGTCATGAAGCGCCTTTCCGTGAAGTGCCCAGCGGGTCGTTGGTGCGGATGAGGTGGCCCATCAGTTCCCAAACCGCAGTGTTGATCGCGTGCAGGCGACGTTCGTCGTCCCCGGCTCCGGGCTTCGGGGCAGCGAGCAGCCGACGCAGGTATGTATCCATGGCCAGCACGATGCTGGTGGTTTCGGTGTCCGGTGCATCGTCGTCGCGAGCAAGCCGCGGCGCGAACGCGGCATCGCATAGCAGGACGTGGGTGCGCTGGTTGCCGCGGATGGAGCGGCCGATCGTCTGGCTCATCGGGACCAGGGTGTTGCCCACGAATGCCGGGATTTGGTCGCGTTCGAGTGCCCGGAACTGCACCGGACGGCCGATGATGTCGAACCACATGATCCGGGCGTCTGCGCGCAACTGCTTAACCAGTTCGTCGACCTCCCCGGGGAACGCTGGCTGGCTGACCCTAGGTGGGTTCTGCAGGTGGGCGATGGCAAGCTGGGTGACCAGTGACAGCGGGAAGGACAGGTCGTAGGGCGGCGGGTGGGAACGGGTCAGGTAGATCACCGCGCCGAGCGCGGCCGTGTCGTTGCTGTTGAGGATGTTGTACCCGCGCTGGATGGACATCTCCGCAGCGACCAGGACGTCGTCGGTGCCTTTGCCGAATGTCGCGACCATGCGCCGCAGGATGCCGTCGCGGCCGGGATCAGCGGCGTCGGGTACCACCACCCGGGCGGTCAGCGGGGTGCGGTTGTTGACGTGATCGCCGACGATGCGGGCCTCGGCCTCGGACAGCACCACGAACAGTATTTGCTGCCGATCAGCCGGGAGCTGTGATCGCAGCTCGTCGATGATGCTGCGGTGCCGGCCGGCGACTGGCAAGCAGAGCCCGGTGACCAGGCCGCGCAGGCCGTCGTGTCGTTCGACGCCTTGCCGTCCGGACACGAAGATCGGCTTTTCGCCGGTCTTCGGGTTGCGTACCACCATGGTGGAGCTCAGGAGTGCTTCCCGCTCGTCAGCCGGTTGCGACAGGACCGCGATCGGTGTGATGGGGATGTGGTAGAAGGATGAGCCGGGTGCCCAACTGGTTGCCGAGGTCAGGATGACGTGTGGCCCGTCGACCCCTTCGCTGGCCAGCAGGTCATGGGCATGGTGCAGCAGCCAGCGGCCGACGCCGTGGACCCACAACAGCTGGATCAGGGAGCCGCCGTTGCGGCTGTCGACCCATCGCAAGGCCAGGATGTTGCCCATCGGCGCTTCGGGGATCAGCGGCCGGTAGTCGCGTGGCGGCTGTTGTGCCCAGAACCGCTCCTCATCGGGCAGGTCGAGCTTGGCGCGGATGGAGGGGTACATCGTCGACAGCTCGAAGAACGTGTGCGAGATGTAGCCCGCCCAGACCGCAGCTTCGATAATCAGCCGCAGCAGCGGTCGGTGTCGCTCGAGCCGCTCGTGCCGGACGCGGGCCTGCTCGTCGGTCTCGTTGTCGGGGCGAACGCGCTGCGCGTTGTCGTCGATCCAGGCGTTCAGGGCGGCGTCCACCGTGACTGAGTTACGGCGGCGGGCGTTGAGGGCTTCGACGATCACTTCGAGCTCCGCGGATGCCGGCGGCCCGAGAGGATTCTCGGCAAAGTCCTGCACGTGCTCGCGGTAGAAGTCGTCAGCGAGGTCTTCGCGCTGCTTGTCGCCCTCGCGTTGCTGCGGCAGGCCGAACAGGGTGCGGGTGACGCGCCGCCACAGCGAGTGTGCGGTGAACGGGGCGTCGCCGAGCAGCTCTTTCAGTTGCTGCGCTAGAGGCGCCAGGGCTACCTGGTTGAGGGCGAAAACGGCTTGCTCGTGAATCTGTAGGTATTCGTTCCAGTCTTGGACCTCGGGGTCGGCGGCCGGTGCCATGTTGTGTTTGGCTAGTGCGGCGTTGGTGCGTTCCACCATGCGATGTGACCAGCCGTCGGGCCCGCCGGTGAGGTGTTCGTTCTGCACGAAGCTGGCGTCGAGGATCTGCTGCACCCAGTCGGCTTCGTCGATGATCAGGTGGTCCATGTGCGGTTGGACGGCTTCCAGCCAGCGCTGCGAAACCTCGGACGGTGCGGCTCGGCTGGCGAGCAGGGCTTGTGGGGTGGTGACCCATACCTGGGCGGTGGCGACGTCGCGGTAGGCCCGCTGCGTGGGGCAGACCGCCAGCAGCGGGCAGTCGTGTCGGCGGTTGCGGCCGTCGGTCGAGCGCAGGCTGCCGCGGCACGGCGCGGTCTGCGGGTTAAGGGGCTTCCAGCCGGGCCCGTTGTGCCGGCGCAGCGGCTCCAGCAAGCAGGCGACAGCCGTGTAGGCGGCGGCGGGATCAGCGGTCTCCGCCGACTCGGGCACCAGCCGCTCGCTTTCCTCCACGACGGTGCGCCAGTACCGACCGGCGTGCTCGGTACGGGAGAAGTTCCCGATCAGCGGGACGGCGTCGATGCCGAGAGTGCGCAGGAACGAAACCTTGGCCAGTACATCTCCGACCGAGCTGACGACGAAGCAGACGCGCTCCTGATGAAACTGAACACGGTCGATGCCCACAAGGTCGGTCAAGGTCGTCTTGCCGGAGTTCATCAAACCAACAATGTGGTTCACGCCGTCGAGGTAGAACGATCGCGGCCGGTGGACCAGTTCCGCCCGGTTCGGGTCGACGGCGTTGAAGAACACCCGTTCGGTCAGCCGTTCGAACCAGTTCCGGTTGCGAATGTCCGGCCTGTTCGCCAATCTCCCGTCGATCCACGAGGCGGTCCGTTCCAGGTCGTCGAAGAGCACCTCGACGCGCTGGCGCTGCCTCGGCGAAGGCGCGCCGAGGACCACGATCGGGGGGCCTTCGGGTAGCTGGGCGGGGAACTGGACGTGGTCAACACGGCCGTCGTCGAGATCGAACGAGTAGCGTTCTCCCGCCGTTGCGGCCGGGAACTGCCGGACTGGCCGGTACTCCAAAGGAGCGCCCATGGCGGCGTCGTAAACGACTGCCCGCTCCGGGCAGTAGACGGTCGGTTTGGCGGCGAACACCGTACTGTCAGACACCCGGAATTTTGGATCATCCAGCCGCGCGAATGACCGCCATTCGGGTGGCACGTTCGCGTACTTGTTGAGCAGTCGCCGCCAGTAGCCGCGGCGTCCGACATCGCCCATCCGGTGCCGGACCCGGCGCAACACGGCGTCGATGTCGGCGTCGAGTTTCACGTAGCCGGACAGCAGCGGCTGCAACGTGCCGACCGGTTCGCCCGGCACGTGGGTGGTCAGGAAATGCAGGCCGAGTTCGATCGCGCAGAACGCGTCCGGACCGATGATCGAAGACGGGAAGCCTGCGTCGTCCAACTGATCGAGCAGGTCTGAGCGCCAGCTGGTGTTGTCTCTCACGGGTGCAACTCCTCGGCGCGTTCCCTGATCCGCTTGAGCAGGCGCTGTTCATCGATGACGACGACACCGCTGACCCGGCCGTCGAGTTCCGAGCGGAGATCGGTCACGTACTGCGGCTGTCGGGCTCGGTGCATCGGCAATGCCAGGAAACGGCCGGTGCACGGCAGACGCTGAGGCCAAATGAACCCCCGGCCAAGCAGGTGAGCACTGACCTGGTCCTTCGCGTCGACGCCCCAGGATTCCAGGACCACCGGGCTCGGCCCCGGCGACAGGAACTCGACCAGGACATCGAGCACATCCACCTCGGGATACGCGGTCACGCGGACCTTCCCGGCGAGCCGCTCATCGTCGCGGAGCGCGTCGATAATCCGCGCCTCAACGAGACCCGGGTCATGGAAGTACAAGCGGGTCGCGCGGTGCTGCTCGTACACGACGGCAAGCGGTTCCAGCACACTCACCAACGGATTGCCCCCCAAGCATCCCGGCGTATGACAGGCCGGGGCCAGGTCGTTGACCACGTTGTGGCATCCCGGGCAGAGCAGGAACCGCTGCGGCCCGGACACCGGCCGGCTACGGTAGGCCACATCGATCAGCCCGCGTACCATCGTCCGGCCGGAGCTATCCTTGGCCCGGAAATTGTGCTCGAGACTCAGAACCGTTCGATCGGTGATGACGGTGTGGTCGATCAGGTAGCGCCGCAAGTACGCGTACGCTTCCTCGACTTCCTTCTTTGTGGTGCCGTTGGCTGCGGCGGTCGAGCGGAGCGCCTCGTAGACCTGCCTTTCCACCCACTCGGCCTCGACATCGACGTGGGCTAGGCGCGCGCCCTGCTCGGCGAACTCGGACAGCTGCTCATCGACCAGCAAAGTCTGCTGAAGATCAGTCGGCGATAGGTCGAGAATGACCGGCCAGGTCGAGAACGGCTCGGCACACCATCGCAGCAGACGGAGGTCGTCCCAGTCGAGCGGGCAGCTCTGCTCGGCGCACCGCCACCACAACCGGGAGAAACCCACCCGCCACGCGGGCGGCAGAAGACCTTCCTCGATGGTTTCACCCTGCTGCGCCCGGCTTCTGCGGTGCAAGATCTCGGCGAGGCCAGCCGCCAGCAATGTTACCGTGAGGTAATCATCGTCTGGCGAGGCCTGTAGTTCGGCCAGCGCAGTTTGCGCGCCGGCTTCTTCAAGCGACGTCCCCATATCCTCCGGCTTTCGGAACCAGTTGATCCGTGAGCCCGTGAAGTAAACATCGGGGGTACGACACTCTTCCCGTGTCGGAACGGGGTCGACGGGCGCGCTCTTGGCTGCCATGTGTCAGGCAAGCAAATGCCGCCGACGAGGCAAAACGCTGTGAGCAGGCATGATGGTGATCGAGAATGCGCCTAGGGTCCGGAGCGATACACGTCTCGTGCACAAAGGCGCAAAACCCTCTTGTCACTCGAAAGAAGTAGAAGCGGTGCGACGATGTCCAGAAAGTGGCTTCTGCCGGAACACCGATCGCTTATCCCCGTTTAGGTGCCATGAACAGGCACCGCCGCAGACTGCGCTTCCTCGTCGGGGCAGCTCGTCTTGTACTTCTTCCGTGCTGGCGTCGCCGATCTTCCTCCATAGTTCGCTTTCTCCGTCTCGCCCGAGGCGAACACTACGAGGGGGCATCGACAGCAGCTTCGGCGCGGGGATCTGATGGCGTGGAGGTGTGGCGAACCAAAGAGCGGATCTTCAGCGGTCTGTCATCCTCGGTCCGGATGATTCCTCGTTCCAGCAATGGCCCAAGTGACCGGATCACGTGTTCCGGCCGGTAGA
The DNA here is from genome assembly GCA_035687165.1 of Actinoplanes sp. Taxonomy (GTDB): domain Bacteria; phylum Actinomycetota; class Actinomycetes; order Mycobacteriales; family Micromonosporaceae; genus Actinoplanes. Next base: position 7,465 of record DASRYP010000609.1, read on the forward strand.
CGGTCTCGAAGAGTGTGAAGGTGCGCAGGTCTTGGACGCTAGTTGGTCCGTTTTCCCGCAACTTCCGTTCGAGTAGGCGCGTCAGGGGGCCGAGGATCGGTTCGTCAATATCGAAGAGGGTTTCGGCTTGTTCGTCTCGCGGGTCGCGGAAGCCGACGCCTTGGACGGGGTCGACTTCCCACAGGCTGTCTTTCATCTTCTGCACGCCGAGGGGGTGCCCTGTGCCGAAGACGAGGTAGAGCGGCTGGCCGTGCCGGGGAACCAGCTCGAAGTCCAGCAGGTATTTGAATCCAGCGGTCTTGAGGGTCTGGCGGTAGCAGGTCAGGATGTGTCGGCTCTTTGCTGCGGGCGCCAAGTCGGTCACGGTTCGCCAGGTGGGGTCACCTCCGAAGAGTTCGTCGCCGGCCTCACCCATGTCGCTGACGAACCGGACGAAGTGCTGAGGGAAGAAGGTGACGATGACTTCGCTGGACACGTTCGTCGCGAGACGCTTAAGGAGACGGTACGGAATCGGTGCATTTCCCCATGAATCAAGATTCGCGAAGATCGGCTTGCCCCAGGCATGCATCCCGTCCAAGGCCGCTTCGAGATGATCCTTGCAGGTGCCGGTGACGACTTTGACCGGCATCGCATCCTCAGATCGTGGTCGCTCCGGGAAGGCCTTGATCAGCGTCTCATTGAGGAGGTCGGTGCATCGCTTGTCGTCATCGACGAAGATGATCCGCGCAACCCCTTTGTCCGCTGGGACTTGGCTGGTAAGCGCCTTGATGGCGACGATGGGAGAGCCGAACTCTCCACCGCTGTAGATGCCGGGGCCGGAGAAGCCCTCGGCGTAGGTCACTGACGGCCATGGCTTCGATCGGCGGTTCAGGAGGATGGGGAACCATCGCTCCAGATAGCGACGGTAGATGTCGTGCTTGGCGCCTGTGTGCTCATCGCGTTTCCACGGCACGTCGCCTTTGACCGGCATACACCCTCCTGGCTACAAATAGTCAGGAGTCAGTCTCTCACCGCTACCAAGGCAAGGGAACCCGTGAGGCAGCGACCGGAGCGGCTGGATTCATGCCGGCGCGGTAGAGGCGAGGCTGGGCATGGCTGAGTGTTCGCGCCCGTCGAGGTCACGTCCACCGGCCTTCGGTGTGCGTCCGCCCCATTGCTTGAAGAAGAATGCAGTTCCAGAGGCTTCACATTGGTCGCGGATCCCTCGTACCCAATCTGGATCCATCGGCCGGCAGTTGCGGCCGGACTCGCCGCCGACGATCAGCCAGTCGATGCCAGTCAGGCTGAGGCCGGGAAGGGGGCCGAGCAGCGGTTCGGCGGAGACGAACAGCACGGCTGCGGGTACGCGCCGCAGCCCATCGACTCTGCTCAACTGATCAACGCTCTCGACGCTGACCCCCATCCATACGTTCGGCGGCCAGTCGAGAAGTGGGGCGACCTTCGCGAGTCGAGCCGCGCGTTTGGTGAGTACCTGGTAGGTATGCCTGGGCGTCTCTCGCATGACATCGAATACCTGACTGACATAGGCCAGCGGAACCCGCGCGTGGAACAAGTCGGACATGGAGTTGACGAAGACGACGCGTGGCTCCCGCCAGCGACGGGGAATGTCCAAGGCGTCGTGGTGAACTGTGACTCCGAAGCCTGGGCCCGATGTTCGGGGGTCGCCGTCGGCTTGGTACTTAGAGGACCCCATGGCTTTCAGCCTCTTCGCAAGGGAGAGGGCGTAGCAGTTGTCGCACCCGGGTGAGACGCGGTCGCATCCGGTTGTCGGGTTCCATGTTGCCTCGGTCCACTCGATGCTGCTGCGGTCTGCCATCAGATCACCTCCCCTAAGGTACCAATACTGTCGAACACTTGTTCTGCAAGGAAGAGATCACGCGATGTTGTACTCGACTGGTATCTGCGACCGACCGTGGAGCGTGGGGCACATACGATCTGCTGCGGCTTCACTTCACTACAGCTGATCTACCGCCTTGGCCGCCTCCAAAGCGGCGGTGACAGCTTCGAACTCGACCAGCGCGGCGGTGAGATCCTCGACGATCTCGCGGGCGAGGACCTCGGGGGCGGGCAAATTGTCCATGTCTTCGAGAGACTCGTCGCGTAGCCAGGTGATGTCGAGGTTGGTCTTGTCGCGAGCGATCAACTCCTCGTACGTGAAAGGCTTGAACCGTGCGGTCTCAACTCGCTCGGAGCGGAGTTTTCCCGGCAGGTAGCTGGCGACGAAGTCGTCCAGGTGGGTACGGCGCAGCGGGTTCTGTTTCAGGGTGAAGTGCTGGTTGGTCCGCAGGTCGTAGATCCACAACCGGTCGGTCCAGGGACGTTCCGCGGCGGGTTTCTTGTCGAAGAACAGCACATTGGCCTTGACACCCTGGGCGTAGAAGATCCCGGTGGGCAGCCGCAGCATGGTGTGCAGGTCGAAGTCGTGGAGCAGGCGACGACGCAGGGTTTCCCCCGCACCGCCTTCAAACAACACGTTGTCGGGAAGAACCACGGCAGCGCGGCCGTGGATGGCGAGAATGGTGGCGATGTGTTGCACGAAGTTGAGCTGCTTGTTGGCGGTGGTGACCCGGAAGTCGGTTCGGGAGATGGCTCGCTCCTCACCGGCCTCACGACCGTCCGCACCGACCATCGTCAGGGACGACTTACGGCCAAACGGCGGGTTCGACAGCACCACTGAATAGCGGTCACCGGGGTCGGCGATCAAGGCATCCTTGACGTCAATGAGGCTGTCCCCGGTGGGGGTGCCGATCCCATGCAGCAGCAGGTTCATCGCGGCGAGCCGGGCAGTGCCGTCGACCAGCTCGACGCCGTGCACAAATCCGTCACGCAGGTGAGTGCGTTCGGCCGGGGTCAGAGTTTCGGCGTTGCGGGCAGCATGGTCATGAGCTGCCAGCAAGAACCCACCGGTCCCTGCTGCTGGGTCGACCACGGTGTCACGAACGGTCGGGCGTACGCAGTCAACCATCGCCTGGATTACTGCGCGCGGCGTGAAGTACTGCCCGGCGCCGGACTTGATGTCCTCGGCGCCCTTGGACAACAACTCCTCGTACGCGTCGCCCTTGACGTCCGTGCCGGTCGCCGACCAATTCTCCTTGTCGATCAAATCTTTGATCAGACGCTTGAGCTTGGACGGGTCCTGGATGCGGTTCTGCGCCTTACGGTAGATCGTGCCCAACGTGCCAGGCTGCCGCGCCAACTCCTCCAGGATATGACGGTAGGTGACCTCCAGGTCATCACCTTCGGCGTCGAGGAGCCGCTGCCATGAGCATGTCTCGGGCACGATGCGTTCCGGTCTCAGCGGACGAGTTTCCCGCTCATGCGCCATCTTCAGGAACAGCAGATAGGTCAGCTGCTCGGTGTACTCGATCGTGCCGACACCGTCATCTCGCAGGACGTGACAATACGACCACAGCTTGTCTACTAGCCGCCGCGCCTCAGACACCCGCCAACTCCTCAACCATGTCTACGTCGCTCGCTCGCCCAATGAGCCGACCCGAGAAGGCTGCTTCAAGCAGCGAACTCCGCAAGGCTTGTGAGCGAGCCAGGTTGGATACCACCTGCTTGGCCAGCCGGTCGATGCCAGCGAGCTGGTCACTGATCTGTTGCACCAGTCCAGGCTGGATTTCTCGCGGTGGAACCGGTATTGGCATCAGCCGGATCTTCGACAGACTAATCGAGGCAAGATTGGTGGTTTGCTTACCGTTCCGCTCGGCCCAAGGTGCGCCGAGCGTATTCGCTGCCCACGAGAGGAGCCGTGGATCGATCAAGCCGCCTCGCACGCGGGCGCGAAAGACATGATTCTGGTGAATGCAGCGATCTATCTGCCCCTCCCAAATCCAGCCTCGGGCAAGCTTGTCCCTATCCCCGCCTTCGTTAAGTAGGACGTCGCCGGGTTGCAGGCGAAGCGCATCAGCTTTCTTCGGAGCGACGCGAATCGTGGCAACGTTGTCCAAATTAAGGTGACCACGTTGGACATTTGCGACCCTCAAATAGGGGACCTCTACGAATGCCGGGTCAGACTGCCGCTTGGAGTCCTTCGTTACCCCGCCGGCCACATCGGCAACGTCATCAAGCCGCAGCCACTGCCAGCCATGCGGTAAAGGCGATGACACGCCATCATCTATACCAATCTCGGGCAACAATTTGCATTCGCGCGGGCCAGACACGGCCGCTCCGAGCAAAACCGAACTAAGGAAAGCATGCTGGAGCGCTGAAAGCCTGCGCATCGAACGGCGCAGCCCTACTTCCGCGGCGTCGATCCGCGACATATGGTCTTCGAGGACAGAAACGATTCGCCGCTGTTGATCAACATCGCAAATCGGAATCTCAACGGATTTAATCTTGGCTGTACTTAACGTGTACAGGCCACTAGTCGTTCCTGCAATATTGCGAAGATGTGCTGATACTGTAGGAGAATTCCATGCGTATGCGAGAAACTTCGGCAGAATCTTACTTGACGGCCGTACCCGAATTAGATGATTCTGATGAACACAGTCGGAAATGCTTCCGTCCCAGAGTGCAGCTCGTCCGATCTGATCCGGGCTACCATTGCCTTCAACGACGAGCAGGTCACCGGCTTCGAGACGGAACCGATTAATCTCATCGTTAAAAAGTTCGATCTCATGGACGTCGCCAAGCTCCAGGCTGCCGCGCAATACGTTCGCGACCCGCAAGAACGGATACTTGTTTCGAACTGGCCGCCTCTTGGCCTGTTTCTGGATGCCGCCCTGAACAAGTGCGACATCTGAAACACGAACGGTGGTCCAGTCGCCCCGGGATGCGTTCATGCGGTGAGTTCGGAGTTGAGTTGGTCAACCAGGTCTGCGGTTGCGGGGCCGAGGTCGCGGATGGCGCCGTCGATGCCGCCACGTTCGGTGAACGGGGCGTTGTCGAGGTCGTCGGGGGTGATGCCGGCGGATGCAGCGATCACTTGGGCCATGCGGTCGAGCCACCACCTTTGTGTGTCAGTCAGGCGTACGCCTGCTTGTTCTTGCTGGCGCAGCCAGCCCGCGTACCGTTCCCGGACCTTGTCGGCGTAAGGCACGAGGTGATCATCTTGCCCGACGGTGTATCGGATCAACGAGACCAGGTCGGTCAGGGTACGCCGGTCGTTGTGCCAACGGACCCGGGTGGTGTCGATCGCGGCGTACGCGGCCCAGATCAGGTCGGGTGTCCAGTTGCGGGGCGGGCGCTGGATCCTGTCGGCGAGTTCCTGGATGTCGGCGAAGGAGATCTTCCGGTCCCGGGCCTCGGTGAGCAGCTGGATCGCGGTTATCTCGTCGCGGTGTTCGGTGAGGTAGTCGCGCCAGGAGTCGACGATGGATTGGGCGCGGGAGGTGTCGACCACCCCGTAAGCGTCTTCCAGGGCGTCGACGCTGACCTCGTCGATGATTCGGTCGTGTGCTCGGCGCAGTTCGAGGATTCGAGCGCGGAGGTCGGGGTTGGCGGCGATCGGGCGGACCGCCGCATCCAGCAGGTTTTGGATGGCGGTGGCCGGATCGGCCGCTGTCGCGGTGATGCGCGCTTGGGTATCGGGGTCGACGGCGTCTACCAGGCCGCGGACGATGTCGCGGACCGGGGCCCCGGCGACCTGGTCGAGCTCGACACGTTCTGCTGGTGTGAGCTTTAGTTCCAGCGCCGCCAGCCGGGACGCCAGGGTCGCCGTCTCCGCCTCAGTCAGGGTGAGGGTGGCGGCCTTGTCCAGGAGTTTCTGCAGGCTGATGTTCTTGTCGCGGTTCAGCGGCGGGTCGACGAAGTCGTGTTCGGTGACCCCGACCGCATCCACGATCACGAACCGGGTCTTCTCGGCGGCATCCGGGGTCACGGCCTGGAAGTCGGCGGAGGCGATAGTGCGAGCGCCACGGCCCTTCATCTGCTCGAAGTACGCGGCGGAGCGCACGTCACGCAGGAAGAACACGCATTCCAGTGGTTTGACGTCGGTGCCGGTGGCGATCATGTCGACGGTCACCGCGATCCGCAGGCTCGCCGACGTACGGAAGGCTTGAAGGTGACCTTTCGGATCTTTCGCCTGATAGGTGATTTTCGCCGCGAAGTCGTTTCCCTTGCCGAAGACTTCCCGCACGGTAGTGACGACCTCCTCGGCGTGCGCGTCGTCCTTGCAGAAGATCAGAGTCTTCGGAACGGTGCTTCGGCCAGGGAAGATCTCGGTGAACAGCCGATCGCGAAACGTTTCGAGCACGAGCCGGATCTGCGAGGTCGCGGTGACCGCCCGATCGAGCTGGCGTTTGGTGTATTCGAGGTCATCGTCGAGGGTTTGCAGGCGCTGCACCCGAGTGCGACGGTCGACGGCCGGCACCACGGTCCCGGCTTCGATGGTGGAGCCCTGCTCGCTGATCTGCGTGCGGATGCGGTACAGGTCGAAGTCGACGTTGACGTTGTCGGCTACCGACTGCGGGTAGGTGTACTCCGAGACCAGGTTCTGCCGGAAGAACCCGAAGGTCTGTTTGCCGGGTGTCGCGGTCAGCCCGACGATGTGTGCATCGAAGTACTCCAGAACGCGTCGCCATACCCCGTAGATCGAGCGGTGGGCTTCGTCGACGATCACCAGGTCGAACGTCTCCGGCGGAATCTGCCGCTGATAAGTGACGGTCACCGGCTCGTCCGGGACGAAACCGTCCAGCCCGGGATCGTCGTCGGCAGAAACGGTGTCGCCGCAGAGTGCCTTGTAGACCCGCTGGATGGTCGAGATGACCACACTGGAACTGGCCAGCATGCCGGCTCCGGTCAGCTTGTCGACGTTGTACAGCTCGGTGAAGCGGCGCCCGTCGCCCGGGGTCCGATAGTTCTGGAACTCCGCCACCGTCTGGTCAGCGAGGTTGTTGCGGTCGACCAGGAACAACACCCGTCCAAAGCCGCCGTACTTGAGCAGTCGGTAACTTTCGGTCACGGCGGTGAACGTCTTGCCCGCGCCCGTGGCCATTTGCACCAGCGACCGGTCAAAGCGCTGCTCGGCCAAGGAGCGCTCGATTCCACTGATCGCGGTGATCTGCGCCGGCCGCAGTCCGTCCACGGGCAAGGCCGGGAGGTGACGGACCTTCGCCCGCCACGTCGAGCGGTCTGGATTGGCCTGTGCGTCGCGCACGAACCGGGCGAGCGTTTCCGGACGTGGGAACGTGAACACGAGCCGGGCGCGCGGCTGAGGGTCGTAGCCGTTGGTGAAGTGGGTCTCGGAGCCGCTCGCTTCGAACACGAACGGCAACCGGTCGTCTCGGGTCAACGCCCGCAGGCGCACAGCTGCGGGCAGGCCGGTGGCGTACATGGCCGACTGCCACTCGACCCCGGACAAGGCCGTTCCGACAGGCTTGGCTTCGATCACCCCGACTACCTGCTGGTTCACGTACAGCAGGTAGTCGACTCGGCCGTGCCCTGCCGCCATGATCGATTCGCGGACCGCGACGCCTGGCCCGGCGAACAGGTTCAGCGCAGATTTGTCCTGCACCAGCCACCCGGCCTCGGTGAGCTGCCGATCGATCATGACCCGGGCCTTCTGCTCGGCCTGAAGCCGAATCTCACTCACCGAATCCGCCACGTGACTACGCTAGCGGAACGAGTCGAATGCCGGGAGCCCGAGCCGCTGGCTCGGGGAATGGCTGAACGATGCTGCTGGCAAGGCGGCAGTCACCGATCGGCTCCTGCTGCGGATCGGTGTTTCTCCATCGCGTCCCCGCCGAGGACTGCGGCGACAGCTCGCGTGTGCACGACTCCTTCGCGAGCTATTCCCGTACCGTCGGCGGTGCAGCGGACGATGGTGAGGTGGTTGGCGATGGGGCATACGCCGCCGTCAACCACGATCGGGAGGTCGGCCTCCGTGCTGGCGACGAAGTTGAGCACCTCCTCAAGGGTGATCGACGGCGCAGTACCTTCTGTTCCGGAAACATTCGCGGACGTGGCTGCGATTGGGACGGCGGTGAGGGCTGCCAGCTCACCAAGGATGCCCGGCGCGACGGTGACGAGCGCTTCCGGCGTACCTACCGCTTGGTGGCGTTCCCCTTCGGCTGGGTCACGCCAGGGCAGGAGCAGGGCGAGGTCGCCTGGCCAAAATGCCGCGGCGAGGAACTCCGCCTCCTTGCTCACGTGGAAACGCTGACGCACGGCTTCCGGGGATTGCGCGACGAACAGGAGAGACTTGTCCGGCGGCCTTCTCTTGGTGGTGAAGATACGGGCGCAGGCATCGGGGTTCGACGCGTCGCAGCAGAGCATGTACCAGCGTTGGGTGGGGACGACCACGAGTTCGCCAGCTTCAATGGCGTGCGCCGCAAGAGCAAGGTCATTTGGCTTCACTATTTGCATTAATAGCCTCCGACTGGGTTGAATTGCGTGATCGATACGAAGTTATTGTCGGCGAGGCATGAACGAGCGATGCTCAGCCAAGCCGCTGGATCAGACGCACGTACGGCCGATGCGGTCAGCGTTTCTTGAATGCTGCTATGCTTCCCGTCCCACAGGCGAATCAACGGTGTTTGAATGCGGCGCAGTGCGGTAGCGAGTTGCTCGAGTCGGACCATGAGAGGGTGGCTTTTGGGTGGCCGCTTCTCTCGAACCACGAGGTCGACCGCAGCGAGGGGGATAAGGTCCTCGCAAATGCTGTCCAGAAGTGCGAATCCCGCACAGACTCGCGGGTTTATTTCGTGGACGGAATATGCGGTGGTTGAGACGGCGCCGTCGGTGCCGAATGCACCGACATAGTCGATTCTTTGCTGCACCTGTCGTGCGGCTGCGCGGACGGCCGAGCGGCAGGCCGCCTCCTGGCCACCGAGGCGTACTGGACGGATGACGCCGGGCGCGTGAAGACGCCAGCTTCGGCGGTCCCAGTACACAAGGGCTTCGAAAGGGCCGAAGTCGACCACGTGATCCGACGTGAGGAATCCGTAGTAGGTACACGGAAGCCCGGCGTGAAGGGGTCCAACGATGAGATCGGCGCAATCCTCCGCGATGCTGGCAAGCAGTTGGCCGATCCTGATGGCTGACGCATCTTCCGGGAGGAGGTATGTGTGGCTAGCGCCGATCGCGAGTAACCCGCGCGGTACGCCTTGGACAACAGTTGGGCCGTGCGTTACCTGCGCGATGATCGCCTCACGAATTTCGGTACGGTCCTCGATCCTGAGCAGTCGACGGTCTGAGGTGGCGAGTCCGAGTAGTCGGTATTGGACGTCCTTTCGCTCGGCGGCGAAGTGCGACTCAAGTCGGGAGCCGAGCACCCGCCGTCCGCAAAAGCTGCGGACGGCCGTGTAAGAGCCGGCGTACACCAGTCCTCGGCCGTCATGGTCGAGTTCGTCGACCTTCCGGACGAGGGCTTCGGACGGATCCGCCAGCAGTTGTTCCGCTGCGGCCAGGCGTGACGCGAGCGTCCCTGCAGCCTCAGGAAGTTCGACGCGGTGTATGGCGTCAGCGCCGGCGTCGGTGAAGAAGTCCTTCATCCCCCGGCTGGTGGCGGCGTTGCCCGTGAGGAATACGACGTGACCGGAGACCAGAGGCCGCGCCATCTCCAGCGCTGCATTCCGCACAGCGCGACTCGCCTGGCCCATGGGGTGATCAGGCCGTGACGGTGCGGATGGCCGGGTATTCCAGCCAGGGGTCTCGGAGGGCCTCCAATCGTTGGCATGCGTGCTGGGCGTGGCTGACCCGGAAGTAGGCCATGATGCGGGGCGTCGGTGAGGTGTTGCGGCCGACGGCATGGGGCACGAGGTGGTGCATGAGCAGCACGTCCCCGGGCGAGCCGAGCAGCGGGGTGCCCTGTTCGGCGTCGATGCGCGGGGGTACCTGGTCCGTCATACCGATCGACCATTCGGTCCGGAACCATTCCGCCATGTCCACGTGGCCACCGGGTACGTAGCGCAACGCGCCGCCGTCGGAATCGGCGATCTCGGAGAGCACGACGCCGACCAGCAGCGTGAAGGTCCGCAGTTCGCTGGGGTCGAGATGCGGGCAGGCTACGCCGTCGACGTGCATTGCTTTCTCGGGCTGGGTGATGCCGGTGCCTGACTCGGGGACGCGGATCTGGATCTGTGCCGTGACGACTGGCTCGATCTCGGGTACGAGCGAGGTCACCAGATCCGCGACGCCGGATTCGTGGAACAGGGCGAGGACATCGTGGTCATTGCCGAGGTCGGGGGCGAATGTGCGCTGGGTGTAGGAGCTGATGAGGGCGGGATCCATCTCGGTGCGATACCAGCCGTCAACACTCGATCGGACGCGGTCGACGAGGCGGCCGGGGACGAAGGCACGGCGAACGACGGCGCCGTCTTGGACGAAGGCGGCCGTCTCCTGCGGGGTCAGTGCGGTCTGCATGTGTCCTCCCGGGGGTGCGGATCACGGATCAGGCTTGTTCAGGCGAGCCAGGATGTCGGGGCACCGGTCGAGGGCGCTGGCGATGATCTGTTCGCCGAGTTCGGCGGTCGCTCTCCTCGCGTTGCCGCCGATGATGCCGAGCTGGGACATGGAGGGGTTGTCGGAGTTCCATGGCCACGTGGTGCCTCGATCGAGGACGAGCCGGCGGGTGCCCTCGGCGTGGTCAGGGTCCGGCTCGTAGCTGTCCGGCAGACGTTCCAGGTGGACGTCGTCGGGGGCGAGCGCCAGCATCACCGATGTCTCGCGGAGGCCGGCGTGGACTTCGGGTAGTTCGCTGTCTGCGCGTACGGTGGCCAGCGAACTGGGGTGGATCACGCAGACGTTGACGTCGTGCCGTCGGTGCAGGTCGTAGATGACGGCTTCGAGGATGCCGCGGTTACCGCCGTGCCCGTTGACGATGAGCAGGTTGCGGGCGGGCGTGGATCGGACGTATTCGCCGCAGGTGGCGTCGATGAGTTCCGTGAGCACTCTGACGGGGAGGGTGATGGTGCCCGGTGCCCAGTCGTGCTCGGGCGACAGGCCGTACGGGATGGTGGGCAGCATCCACAGGTCGTGGCTGTCGCCGTACTGGTGGACGAGTCTGGTGGTGAATTGCTCGGCGATCACCGTGTCGGTGTGCAGGGGCAGGTGGGGTCCGTGCTGCTCGTACGAGCCGATCGGCAGGCAGAGAACTGACGCGGAGGTCAGCGCTTCGGTGATCTTGTCAGTGGTGAGCCGGCCGAAATGCCGGTCGAGGACATGGCTCACGCCTGGCTCCGACGGCCGATGCGGATGAGGAACTCGTTCTCCTCATCGAAGGTGTCGTCGCTGCTGAATTCGGTCAGCGCCCTGGTGACGGTCGCCTCGAAGTCGGCGAGCCGATCCCCGAACAGGTGGGGAGCGGCGAACGAGGTGGAGTAGAGGTAGCCGAGGATGCTCTCGGTGGACCACACCCGCTGGACGGGCACGCGGAACTCTTCGACCTGGTTAAATGCGGACTCTTCCATGATTTCGCTGTAGGGGCGGTTGTGGTGGCTGAAGACGCCCGCGCCGGCCCGGCGTTGTTCGCCCAGGAAGTCCTGGATGACGGAGCGGACCGCGGTTTTCCAGGGGCTGGAGGCCACCCAGAAGCTGTTGTCGCCGAAGATCGCCACCGCGCCGTCTTCGGCCACCTGGGATTCGAGGCGTTGTAGCACCGCGGCCTGGTCGAGCCAGTGGAACGCGCGGCAGATGGTGACCAGGTCGGCGTGCCAGTCCTGCGGCGGCGTGAATTCCTCCGCGGAGAAGCGCTGCAGAACCATCCGCGTTCCTTCCGGAACCATGGGGCGCATTGCCGTCTCGGCGGACGCCAGCATGTCGGCGTCGTTGTCGATCGCGATGATGTCGTCGAATCGGGTGAGCAGCGCCTCGACGACCAGCCCGGTCCCGGTGCCGATATCGAGCAGACGCCGGGGGTGCCGATCTGGCACGGCAGCGGCGAGGATGTCGGCGACCTCCTGTGGAATTCCGGGGCGGTACTTGCGGTAGTGCTCGACGGTTCCAGCAAAGGTGCTCATCGGTATCTCCCTGCGCAGATTTCCCTGACGTGTCCGGTGGCAGCGGCAAGGTCCGTTGCCACCAGAACATTGGATTTGACGGCCTCGCTCGCTTCGGGCAGGGGACGGCCCCCGGAGATCCAGATGGCTCGTGCCCCGACCCGAGTAGCCCCGAGGATGTCGCACTCCCAATCATCCCCAATATGCACCATCTGCGTAGGATCGATACGTCGCTGGGCGGCAACAGCCTCGAATGCGCGGGGGTCGGGCTTGGCGTATCCGATTCTGCTGGACGGGAAATGGTCGTTCACCCACGGCGCCAGGAGCCGCCTCAACTGCGGCAGGTCTGCCTCCACGCACGTGACGTTCGACAGCGTCACCACCGGCAGCAGGACGCTGATCTGTTCGAGTGCGGCAGCCGCGAACGTGAATAGACGTAGCGGCGTGGCGGTCGCGTGGCGTGGAAACGCCGTGACCGGGATCCGTAGTGTCCGGCACACCTCTTCGACTACCTGATCGGTGATGGCGGGTGCCGTGTGCAGTCGTTCGCGCAGCAGCCGTACGGCGTCGCGGCGTGCCAGCGGCGACGCGGCGACCAGGGTGGCCGTGATTCCGGGGCTATCCGTGGTGCCGATCGTGCCGCCGACGTCCACCGTGACGAGCGCTGGTGCAGCGGCCGAATGATCGCCGTCGTTGCTTTCAGGTTCCTCGGCGGCAGTGCTGTCCACTGAGGCGACGGCGTCCGCGATGACGGCAATGCGGGCTTGGCGGATCGTTTCGGTGGTGGCTTCTTCCAGGAACGTCAGCGCGTAGCGCAACTCCGCCTCGTCGAGTAGGTCGAGCGTGCGGTGCCGCCGTGAGACCTCCACGGCGAGGTCTTCAGGAATCGTGCGGCGCCGCGACCCGTGCGACAGGTGCAGAACCCCGGAGTACGTGTCCGTGGCGCCGGCCAGGGCTGTTGCTTCCACAGTGCGCAAGACGGTCACGTCGTCGAGAGTGATGATTCGTACGGGGACTCGCTGCTGACCGATGTCCAGAACGCCGGTAAGGAAGGTGTCGTATCCGACGAGTCGTTCGGTGAGTACGACCTGCGGGGTCCCGTCGCCGTCGCTGATGGATCCCTTGATCGGCAGGCTGTGGGCGGTTGCGGGCATCAGCGTCTCCGTGGGGTCGGGCCAAGCCCAGGTGCGCTCGGCACTACTACCTGCCCGCCCTCGCATTCGAGCGGGTCGGTGAACAGGAGCTGTCGGTGGGGTTCCCATTGCAGCTGGTACTCGACGGCGGCAATCGCCTTGGGGAACGCCGCCGCGAGGTGCACCGCCGGAAGTAGCGACCGACCGTGCGGGTACACCGGCACGCTGGCCGCTGCTGCCTCGGCCACCAGCTCAGCCGCGACGGTGAGACCGCCGCAGCCGACGACATCGATGGTGAGCGCGCCGAGGTTGGGCAACACCAGCAGCTCTTTCGGGTCGTCGCCGAGATGAAGTCGCTCGCCGAGAGCGAGGGCCGGGTACGGGCATGCCGTCGCGATATCGCTGTATCCGGTGCCTTCGTAAGACGCGAGAGGTTCTTCCAGCCAGATCATCTTCCCGTGGTCGACTTGTTCGCTGAATCTGAGCGCGAGCGCCGGGTCCCAGGTCCAGAGAGCGTCGAAAGCGGCAGGTGATCCCGTAGCCTCGGCGACTTGGTGGACGACGCCGGCCATGCGCCTGGCGTCGTCCGCGACGGGAAGACCACGGCTACGGCGCAGGCTCCACTTGGTGAACTGCCAGTCCTGGCCGGCTATCCGCCGGATCGTCTCTGCGTCAGCCAGTTGTACGTCCAAGGTCAGCCAGGACGCGTACGCCGGGACGTGGCTCCGTGCCGTGGTGGAGAGCAGGGCTGCGACGGGTCGTTGCTCGATCCGTGCATGTACGTCCCATACTGCGCAGTCGAGGGCGCCGACGGCCCAGGACGTGACGGCATCGCCCGACTTCGCGGAAGCTCCGTGGAGCGCGGACAGCAGGCCCGAGTGATCGGTGACATCCGTGCCGATAGCCGAGGCCGCCAGGCTGCCGTCGAGCGCGGTGGCGGCGGCTACGCTGACTGGTCCGTGCCAGCCGATCTGACCGGCAGCGTGAACAGCGACGAGGTGGCCGTCGTCTCCGGGCCCCACCAGATCTGTGCAGTCGATGATCTCGACCTTGTCGATGGTCAAGTCGTTCATGTCCGCACCGCCTGGAGGCGGTCTGCCGCAGCGCACACACCGGCGACGTCCATCCCCATCGTCTCGGCCATCTCTCGCTGGCTCATCGGCCGCTCAGGCTCGTGCCATCCGATGACCTCGACCGGTCGCCGGAGCCGATTCTCGATCAGCCCCCAGACGGCGGCCGGGTGGCCGAGCGTAACGATCAGTAGCGGCGTACCGGAGCCGAAGTAGTGATCGATCTCCTCGGTCGACAGGCCCGCCGACCATCTGCTGGGTTGGCCGAGGACTGTCAGGTCGTGCACGGCCACGACGCGAACGCGTGTCCCGTTACGGCGGCGTATCTCCGGAACAGCCTCGCTGATCACGGCGGCCGGTAGATCGCCGACTATCACCAGGGTCAGATCGGGTTCGTCGAGGTCGCTCAGGTGAGGCCAGACGGCGAGGCCACGCTCGAGTTCTTCGTCGATCGTCTCCATCGGTTGATTCGTGGCGGTGTGTTTACCAGCGAGGATGACATTCAGTTTTCCGGTCGAGCAGAGTGCGTCGTCGACGGCCGCGGCTAGCCTGCCGGGGTCGGCGGGCGTCAGCACCCGCACCGCCGGGTCACCGGTTGCGAGCAGTGCGGTGATCAAGGAGGGGTCGCCGTGGGTGTAGACGTTGTTCCAGCCGTACGAGGTCAACAGCAAGTTCAGGCTCGGTCGGCTGGGCGATGATCCGTTGATGAGGCGTCGCTGTTTGAGTAGTTGGACGAGCCCGGTCGTCAGCAGGGGCGCGAACGCTTCGTAGGAGATGAGCAGACCGCGTCGGCCCGTGGCGGTCCAGCCGGCCAGCCATCCCAGGAGAACCTCTTCGGCGAGGATTTCGCTGACCCACGGTTCGTCAACGACTTCACCGAGCCAGTTGGATCCCATCTCGTCGGGACTGAACACGCGGAGATCACCGGTGGCAGCATGCCGCCGCAGGACCGTGGTCACCGCCTCGGAGAAGCTGCGGCCGTCCTTAAGGCTTACCGAGCTGGCTCTCGATACCCGGGGGCGTACGACGCGAGGTTGGGCGTCACGCCGGATCAGGTTGAGGGCGTCGGCCAGCATTCCCTTTGGCGTGCCGTCCGTGTTGAAAAGTTCAGCAGGCTGGTACGAGGACAGCCAAGCGGTAAGCGCAGCGAACTGTTCGGGCCGGTGTTGCGGGTCGGTGATGGGCGTCTTGTGAGCATTTGGCGAGTTCAGGACGGGACGTCCGGATACTTCTGACGGCCCGCTCCATCCCTTGACGCATCGCAGGAAGATCACCGTGCGTGTGCCCGCGGCGGTGGCTGCCGCGGCGGCCTGGAGTACGCGATGAAACTCTTGGTGCTCGTCGTAGCCGGCCGCGTCGACTCTCACCACGGCAGGTTTCCAGCCGAGCGCGTCCGCGTATGCGCACAGACCGGCATCGTCCATGCGGCCGAGTTGCGACCTCCCGCCCATCCGATAGCCGTTGACGTGCACCACCGGCAGGACGGGGCATGGTCCGGGCAATGCATGCGCGGCCAGCCAGGAGGCTGCGGTCGTCGGCGTCTCGCATTCGCCGTCGCCCAGAATCGGCATCACCACCCGGTCGGGAATGTCGAGCGCCATGCCCTGCGCGAACGCGAGTGCGCCTCCAAGCTGACCGCCGAGATAGGACCCGGCCGGCAACAGCGGCGACACCTCGGCGCCGAGTCCGCCGACGTCGGGGAAGGAGCGCACCAACCGGCTGAGGCCATCGGCGTCAGGTGAGAACTGGGGCCGGATGGCGGCCAGTTCTCCGGTCAGCCAGGCCATCGCGATCTGGACGACACCCGCGTGGCCTGCGCCGAGAATGGGCCTGATCTCGACGGAACCGCCGAGTGAGCCGATGGCGGCATGGCTCAGCGCGAAGGCAGTCCCGGGAACCGTTCCCCAGTGGCCAGCAGGATGGGGCTTGACCTGGTCAGGTACCAGGAGGTCCGGCGACAACGGGTTGGAGTTCAGATGAAGCTGAGCAACGCTCACGTAGATGACGGCGCGCCACAGGGCGTCCGCGAACCGGGCGGCATCCCTCATCTCGCGCTACCAGCGGCGGTGTTGGTGATCAGCGGCTCGTCGCCGAACGTGAAATACCACAAGGGCCGGTAGCACTCCCAAGCTACGGGGCGCAGGCCGGTCGGTCCGACACTCGCCTCGATGGCTCGGCGAGCCTCCAGGTAGAAGGCGAGGTCATCGGCGGCCGGTGCCCGCAGGCCCGCCATGATCGAGTTGTGGGCCTGGTACACCTGGAAGTTCGGGAACTCGGTGATGTGCGGCGCAAGAGCGTCGATGCCCTCCGTCATTGTCGGCAGCGAATCCAGTCCGACGATGTAGGTGTAGGAAGTATCAAGGCCGGCGCGGCGGGCCAGCGCCAACAGATCCGGCATCTGCTCCACGAGCAGGGTGGCTTTGGTTGCCTTCAGCATCAGGTCGCGTCGGGTGAAGCACTCGGCGGTCAGCCGTAGGACGAACGGCGCGACGTCTGCGGCGATCTGCTCGAATGCCTCGTCGCTGCGGATGACCGAGGTGAGGAATCCGATCCGGGCTGTAATCCGATGGCGAGAGCAGGCCGCTCGCAGCGCGACCAGGTGCTCGACAGCTGGTTGCTCCCGCTCGAAGCAGCCGGTGGATACTGTCACCTCTGCCAGTTCGGCGAGGCTTCGTCGGGGGTGCTGCTCGACAAGCGCCGAGAGCAGTTCGTAAAGGGCTCTGTCCTCTGCCAGGCGCGGATCAGCTGCGGCTTCTAGCGTGTTGGGGCAGAAGGCGCAACCTGTGCAGCGACTGCGTGCGTTCGGGTTGAGTGTTGCCGCCCGCCCACCGTTGCGGAAATAGCCTCCGACCGCCTCGTCGGCATCGATGCGCTCGACGTGTCCGACCAGCCGGCCCTGGATGACCAGGTCTTCGCCGGACAGCTCGAACGGTGACTCGTGAGCGTTGAGTGGCACGATGACCTGCCAGGGGACGCTGGGCTCGCTGATGAGCCGTACCGCGACTCTCGCCCGGTGCCGATCCTGATCTGATGAGATCCCGTACAGGTTGATGGCGATCAGCAGCACGTCCTCAAGGGGCACCCGATACTCCATGGCGAGCTGTTCGATGTTTCGGATGTCAGCTACCGGGTTGCCGAGCGGTCGGAAGTTGCGCGTTACAGGCACCATCTCTGCTCCTCATCTAGTCGCGAATCGGCCAATTTCTGCGGGGCCCAGCCGGCATTTCTTGGCGCCGGAAGGACAGCCTCTGGTCCAGGCGACGCAATGCTTTGCAGGAAATTCATCTCCTCTCTGGCGGCACCGTTACGTCTCCTGATTGAAGGTGTGCTCAAATTATCCGAGCCATCGATCCATACATTGCGGTGTCAGCCACCGAGGCCGCGGCTTGTGGCGATCTGTCGGGCCGCCATCGCACGATCGGAACTACGCCGGGATCTATCAGGTCCAGTCCGTCAACGAAGCGCGCAACGTCAACTCGCGTACGTGGCCGGAAAGTGCCTTGGTCGCCGCCGGTGCCGGCAAGCGCGGTCAGTTGCTCGATGACGTCTTCGGGAAGTGGGTCCAAGGTGGCATGCGATAACGCTATGTAGCTTCCGCTGGGCAGGGCATTGCCGAGCCGCGCTACAAGGTCGTATGGGCTCTCGTCGTCGTCGAGGAAATGCAGAACGGCGATGAGTAGCAGCCCTACGGGTTTGGTCAGGTCGATTGCTGCTCGAACGGCGGGGGCGGCGAGGATGGTGTCGGGTGCGCGCAGATCCGCTTGTATGCAGGTCGTTGTGCCCTGCGGCGAACTGGTCATCAACCCCCGAGCGTGACTTACCACCATGGGGTCGTTGTCTACGTAGACAACCCGAGACGCTGGAATTATCTTCTGGGCGACTTCGTGAACGTTAGGCGAGGTGGGAAACCCAGTGCCGATATCAAGAAACTGTTTCAGCCCGACTTCGGCGGCCATGAAGGCGACTGCCCGACGCAGAAATCTGCGGTTCTCCTGCACAGCTGTGCGGATCTGCGGAAATGCTTTGGCGATCAAATCGGCCGATTCGCGGTCGGCGGCGAAGTTGTCTTTACCTCCGAGCCAGTAGTTGTACATCCTGGCAGGATGAGGTCGCGAGGTGTCTATCGCCGCCTTTGGCATGCCGCCGTTGGCCAGAGCGCCGGACTCTCGCATCGTCATCTGGTTCTTCCTACGATCTCGTTGGTGCCGCTTCCGATGGAAATATCCAGCGGTTCTGGGCGACGGGCGTTTCGGGGTGCGGTTTGTGGACGTCAGTGCATGGCGGCCACGGCCAGGTCACCGCGGCCTGCGTCGACGGCGCGTACTACGGCGCTGATGGCCTGGTTGTCGCTGTTGTCGGCAACGTGCTCGAGCCACGGGTTCAGATCGCGGACGGGCATGGCGTCGTACAGGAAGTCGGCCAGTTCCAGTGCTGCGACCAGGCCGCACAGGGCGGCGCATTCATCGCCGGGCGGGGTGGGCCGGTAGCGGGCGGTCTCGGCGTAATGGGCGACAGCGTCACGGATGTGAGCGCGCGCCCGTACGGCGAAGCCGTAGTGCACGGGTAGATGGGTTTCGGTCTTGACCAGTCCGGCCAGTCGGCGCCGCGTGGTTCGTTGAAGCAGTCCCACGGTGACCAGTGCGGCCCGGACCCGCTCGTACAGGTCAGCGGCGGCGAAGGAGCGGAGGACAGCGCGTAGCTGATCGGCGTCCCGATGGGTGCGGGTGACCTGCTCGACGGTGGTCAGCGCGGCATCCCACAGGGTGTTGGCGGTGGGGCCGGACTGGCAGAGCGTCAACCGGCCGGGCTGGCGTTGCCATTGACGGCGGAAGTCGTCGTAGTGATAGCCGACCGCGACGTACTCCTTGAACGCAAGTTCCAGCAGCAGGGCGCCGGCCAGACCGAGTTCGAGGGACTGCTGGTTGATCAGCAGGTTGCCAGTGTCATCGTCGTGGGCGAGTAGATACAGCTCAGCGTGCAGAGGCAGGACGCCGCGTGGGTCGAGTCGAAAGGTGGTAGGCACGGGGTTGGCCTTGTCAGCAGTCGCGAACATGGTCATGGCGCGCCGGTCCCGGTGGCATCGGGGTGCGGCGTGGCGCGTAGCCGCTCGTGGGTGCCGCCGTAGAGATCAGCGCCTCGGAGAAGGTGTTTGGGCAGGCTGGCGAGCATGGTGTAGTTCGGATCGACGACGTTGCCGACCGGTGCGGTGCCGGCCTGCGCGACGAGCTGGTAGGCGTCGAGGGCGTCGAGGCCGGTCAGTTGGGCGGTCCATCCGACCAGATCGTGTTGGCTGATCCGGAACGCGTCTTCCAGCGGGCGGGCACAGCCGACGGACATGATCGCGTTGTCGGACTCGATCCGCGGCCACAGCGTCGGCACGTCTTTGATCACTTCGATGGCGATGGTGGTCGTCATGGCGACCTCGACCGCGACCCCGCTGGACTCTCCTTGGCCCTGGCGGGCGTGTCCGTCGCCGAGGCCGAGCATCGCTCCGTGCATGTTGACGCCGAGGTAAAGGGTCGTGCCGGCGCGTAGCTCCGGGGTGTCCATGTTCCCGCCGTGGGCGTCGCAGGTAATGGTGCTGCGGGCTTCGAAGGCGGCCGGGGCGACACCGACAGTGCCGTGCATCGCGTCCAGCGGCAGGTCCGCTGTGAAGTCTGAGTTGCGGGCGCGGTAGCGCACCAGTCCGGCCTTGGCGTCGATGTCGTAGAGCCAGACCCGCTCCTCCAACGGCGGTTGCAGGGTAGCCGTGTGGGCAGTAGACGTGAGCGCCCCGAAATGCGGGAACGTGCTTGAGACCCCGGTCTTGCGGGCAGGCACGATCGACAGGAAATGGACGGCGAGGGTGTCCCCGGGCTCCGTGTCCTCGATGAAAAACGGCCCGGTGACCGGGTTCAGGTATGGAAACGTGCAGACCTGGCTCGGAAGGTCGTCGACGGTGGTGACGGCGCCGCCGAAGCAGTCCTCGGTGAACAGCGTCAGCACGTCGCCGGAGCGTAGGCTCGCCACCGGCGGGACTCCGCCGAACGTGTAGGCCAGGTCCTTTGCCGTCGGGGTGTACGAGTGTTGTTGCCCCATGAGCGTCACACCTCCTGACGTGCATGGGTCGCCGGCTGTGACACGGGCGCGAAGCCGGATAGCTCCGGTCGACGCCCGGCCAGGTACAGACCGATGAGCACCAGGACGCCGAGGCCGATCCACACAAACCCGAGGCGCTGGGCGGCGACGTTCGCGTTCCAGACCACGAACCCGAGGATCGTCGCGCCGACCAGCGGCATCAGCAGATGGGCGACCAGGTTGCGGCTGCGCTTGCGGATGACGTGGTAGACGATCACCGACAGGTGCAGCAGCAGGAACGCGGTCAACGCCCCGAAGTTGATCAGACTCGACAGCAGGGCGATCCCGTCGCCGCGCTGGTTCATGTAGAGGCCGAGCGCGAGCGAGACCGCGGCGACGAGCCAGATCGCGTTGCGCGGCACGTTGCGCTTGCGGGACACCTTCGCCAGAAACGCCGGGAGTTGCTTGTCGCGGGCCATCGCGTACAGCAGCCGGGAGATCGCGACCTGCGCGACCATCGAGTCCGGTAGGCCCCAAGCGATGGCGGTCGCGACCGCGCACACGGTGGCCAACCACGGTCCGGACGCCACCTCGGCGGCTGTGTAGAACGCCGTCCCCGCCGGATCTCCGTTGGTGATCAGCGCCTGCGGGTCGGGGGTCAGGATCGCCGCCACCCACGTTTGGGCGATGAACAGTAGGCCGGCGACGAACAAGGCCCCGGCCATCGCCCGGCCGATCGCTTTCGAGCCACCCTTGGCTTCCTCGGCGAGCATCGCGATGCCGTCGAAGCCCAGGAACGAGAGCACCGCCACCGAGGTCGCGCCGAGCAGTAGCGACCAGCCGAACGTGTTCGGGTTGTAGAGCGGCTCCCAGGTCCACCGGCCGGCCCCGGTAATGATCGCCCACACCCCGAAGCCGAGGAAGATGAACAGGACGACCAGTTCGCCGATGAGCATGATCCAGGTGAACCGCGCGGTCATCCGGATACCCATCGAGTTCACGATCGTGTTCGCCGCGACGAAGCCGATCAGCCAGAGCCAAACCGGGATCGCAGGCAGGGTCGCGTTCATCGCGACTGCGGCGACCAGGTACAGCAGCGAGGGCACCAGGATGTAGTCGAGCATGATCGCCCACCCGGCCACGAACCCGACCGGGGCGCCGATCCCCCGGCCTACATAGTTGTAGACCGACCCGGACAGCGGGAACGCCTTCACCATCTGTGCGTACGAGAACGCGGTGAAGACCAGTGCGACCACACCGATCGCATAGGCCCCGACCACCATGCCGCCGGACGCGGAGAACACCGCCCCGAAGATCGCCATCGGCGCAATCGGCACCATGAAGATGAGGCCGTAGGCAAGCAGGTCACGGAACCGCAGCGCCCGCCGCAACTCCTGCTGATAACCGAACCGCTGTAACTCCTCGACCGGATACGACACCGGGGATGTCCCTTCACTGGCTCTGTATGGGGTTTAGTCCGCCCTCGGGAGATCGAGCGGACGCAGGTTGCAGGGGCACGAGGGCCGAGTCACACCGGGTTGGCCGCGCTACCCGCCGCCGCGCCCGATGGCAACGACGGCGGGCGCGGCCTACACGCGGCGGACGAATCGCATGTCGTCGACCGTCCCGCCGACCTCGATCCGGGAATACAGGTGGAACAGCGCCTCGGGCGGTTTCATCGACCCGCCCAGCGTGGCCGCGCCCGGAGCGTGAGAAACCGCCTCCGCACGCACGAGCCGCTCGATGTTGTCCGCGTCGAGCGGGCGGAGGCGGCACCCGCATACCGACCGGTACTCACGCTTCGACGCCGGCGAACACGAGCGACAAAACCGGGCACCACAGCGGCAGAAGAGCAGGCCACAAAGCGGATAGGACCCGGTCGACCCGGCTACCCGCGTGATCTCGTCGTTGGTCGCGCGCACAGTCGACTCCTTCGCTGCCGGCGCCAGTGCGTACCGATGAGGCACCTGCGGTTCACGGCCGCGCGGCTGGTCACGCCGGGAAAAGGCGGACCAACCGCGCGGCCGGGTCCGGCCATCGCGCTCGGGGGAAGGCTGTGACCGGACAGGAGGGGAGAACGCGACCCCTGCTCTTGCACACCGGCCGACTCCCGCAACGTGCGGGCCGTCGTTGCCGAAGCGCTGGGGCATGTCAACGCCAGCCGGGTCGACGTCGGGTACTGCGGCACCGTTACGACATGTGGTCGGTGCCGGTGACCCGCTGGCAGTCATCACGTCCTCCTCGGTGGCATCCGGATCTTGATTTGCGGTGCTGCGACAGTCCGGCGACTACTCACTCAACAAGCCATCGATATGTCGCGTGTGGTGTGCCTACGATCACCGACAGTCGGCAGACTCGGAACCCCGAATTACCGGGAGTTTTAGTAGGAGAGTTACCGGGAGAACGGTCCTTGAGCTGCTCGTTTACGGCATGGGTCAGACCCGCTTAGCGCTCCTGCGCGCAAATCCGGGGTTACGCTCTCGCCACACCGGACGATGCCGCACGGCCCCGACAGTCGCGGTGTTGTTCACGTTGCTCAGTCCGCGCCGGAGGAATCCTCGATGGTCAGCCCCTATGTTCGACGGCGTCGCCTCGCAGCTGAGCTGATTCAATTGCGCGAGGAACACGGCTACTCGACGGTCCGGCTTGCCACGGCCGTCCGAATGTCTCGGCAACGCATCAGCCAGCTCCAGAACGGGCACGTCCGTCCGGCTGACGACGAGATCGCCCGCATCCTCGACGTCCTCCGAGTCGGCGAACGCCGCCGGGAACAAATCATGTCCATAGCCAGGGACGCCCGGGAACGTGGCTGGTGGGAGAAGTTCCGCGACGAGATGGGACCGCAGCAGGCTCTTTACGCCGACTTGGAAGCTGGCGCCCGCTCGATCGCCGAGTACCACCTGACGCTGCTGCCCGGCCTACTCCAGATTCCGGAGTTCACCGAGGTTCGCGCTCGCGCCAATCGCGGCATCCGGCCCGAGGCGTTCGATCCGACCCGCGCATTGGAAGCCCGCGCTGTCCGGCAACGCATCCTCGATCGAGCGGACGGGCCCAGCTACGAGGTCATCATCGATGAGCTTGCGATACGCCGACCTGCGGCACCGCCTGGTGTGACCAGAGCCCAGCTTCTTCACCTCGCTCGGATGGGACGTGAGCGGCGGAAGGTCACCATCCGAG
>DASRYP010000610.1:0-6322 GCA_035687165.1 Actinoplanes sp.
TTTCGTCCGGTTCGTCCCAGAAGATCCAGCGCATCGGGTGGGTGACCGAGAAGACCCAGGAGCCGCCGGAACGCAGGACGCGTGCGACCTCGCGCATCGCGGCGCCCGAGTCGGCCACGAACGGGATCGCCCCGAAGGCGGTGCAGACAATATCGAATACGCTGTCCGCGAACGGCAGCGCCAGCGCGTCGGCTTGCACCAGCGGCACGCTCACGCCGGTACGCCGCTCGGCGTCACGCGCGTGCCGCAGCATCCCCGCCGACAGATCGAGGGCCGTCACCTCGGCGCCCTGCCCGCGCAGCCACCGAGCCCCCGCCGCGGCGCCCGCGCCGAGCTCCAGCACCCGCTTGCCGCGCACGTCACCGAGCAGCTGCGCGTCGGCCTCCCGGACCCCCTCGGGGCACCACACGAAGTCGAGATCGCCCAGGAAGGAGCCGTGTTCGGCCTGGTACTCATCGGCGTCGGAGTCCCACCAGCCGCGGCTGGCGACCCGGCTCTCGGCGTCGCTGATCCGCCGGCGCGGGGTCTCGGCGGGGTCCGTCGGGTTGATCTCGATCACCGAACAAAGGTACGGCAGGGTCCCAGGTCTCTCGAATTCCGTACATTTCGGGCACAGGCTGGGCTTTCGGTCCAACATTGTGCCTCGGTCGTCAGGAGGGCTTGCAACCTGTGGTAATGCGCACGGTAAGCTAGTCGATGCGCTCGCGGATCGTGTGCCTCGGCAGGGAGCAGGTTCCGTGGTCGTCGGTCTCGACATGATCGACTGCAGGGATTCTGGCCCTTTGGGGTAGCCCGGTCCTTGATTGCTTCGTTCGTGCCGTGCCCGCCGGCAGTTCCGCGGCGCGCGAGAGACACCACGAATCCATCCGTTCGGAGCAACAGTCCACATGACGAGCAGCATCGAGGCCACCTCGAGCGCCAACAAGGTCACCGTCGACGATCTCGGGTCCGAGGAAGCATTCCTCGCCGCCATCGACGAGACCATCAAGTACTTCAACGACGGCGACATTGTCGAAGGCACCGTCGTCAAGGTCGATCGGGACGAGGTCCTGCTCGACATCGGCTACAAGACCGAGGGTGTCATCCCCTCGCGCGAGTTGTCGATCAAGCATGACGTGGACCCCGCGGAAGTGGTGTCGGTCGGTGACCACATCGAAGCCCTCGTCCTCACCAAGGAGGACAAGGAAGGCCGTCTGATCCTCTCGAAGAAGCGTGCGCAGTACGAGCGCGCGTGGGGCACCATCGAGAAGATCAAGGAGGACGACGGCGTCGTCCGTGGCTCGGTCATCGAGGTCGTCAAGGGTGGTCTCATCCTCGACATCGGTCTCCGCGGCTTCCTGCCGGCCTCCCTGGTCGAGATGCGGCGCGTCCGCGATCTGCAGCCCTACGTGGGCCGCGAGCTCGAGGCGAAGATCATCGAGCTGGACAAGAACCGCAACAACGTGGTTCTGTCCCGCCGCGCCTGGCTCGAGCAGACGCAGTCCGAGGTTCGCACCGAGTTCCTCAACAAGCTGCAGAAGGGCCAGGTCCGCAAGGGCGTCGTCTCTTCGATCGTCAACTTCGGCGCCTTCGTCGACCTGGGCGGCGTGGACGGCCTGGTGCACGTCTCCGAGCTCTCCTGGAAGCACATCGACCACCCCTCCGAGGTCGTCGAGGTCGGCCAGGAGGTCGAGGTTGAGGTGCTCGACGTCGACCTGGACCGTGAGCGCGTCTCGCTGTCGCTGAAGGCGACCCAGGAAGACCCGTGGCGCCAGTTCGCCCGCACCCACGCGATCAACCAGATCGTCCCGGGTAAGGTCACCAAGCTGGTTCCGTTCGGCGCCTTCGTCCGCGTCGACGACGGCATCGAGGGCCTGGTGCACATCTCCGAGCTGGCCGAGCGGCACGTCGAGCTGCCCGAGCAGGTCGTGCAGGTGGGCTCCGACGTCCTGGTCAAGGTCATCGACATCGACCTTGAGCGCCGCCGGATCTCGCTGTCGCTCAAGCAGGCCAACGAGGGCTTCATCGAGGGCGAGGACCACTTCGACCCGACCCTCTACGGCATGGCCGCGACCTACGACAACGAGGGCAACTACATCTACCCGGAGGGCTTCGACCCCGAGACGGGTGAGTGGCTCGAGGGCTTCGACAAGCAGCGCGAGACGTGGGAGAAGCAGTACGCCGACGCCCGCGAGCGCTGGGAGGCCCACACCAAGCAGGTGCAGGCGTCCCGCGACGCCGACGCCGAGGCCGCGCTCAACCCGGTCCCGGCCGGCGCTGCGACCTCGTCGTCGTCCTCCTCGACGACCTCGTCGTCGACCTCCTCGAGCTCGCCCGCCCCGGCGCGCTCCAACGAGGAGCCGTCCGGCACCCTCGCCACCGACGAGGCCCTCGCCGCTCTGCGCGAGAAGCTCGCCGGCGGCAAGAACTGACCCAGCCCCTGGGCTGAGCCGGCCAGCAGCACCGCGAAGGCCGCTCCGACTTCGGTCGGGGCGGCCTTTCGCCTTTCCCGGAACGGCCGGATGGGAGAGCGGGACGGGGAGCGGACCCGCGATACTGGGCACGTGCTTAGGGCGGGACTTACCGGCGGGATCGGGGCAGGCAAGAGTGCGGTGGCGCGGCGGCTGGCCCACCACGGCGCGGTGATCATCGATGCCGACGTGCTGGCCCGCGAGGTGGTCGCGCCCGGGACCGAGGGGCTGGCCGAGATCGTGGCGGCCTTCGGCGACGGAATGCTGACGACCGGCGGCGAGCTGAACCGTCCGGTGCTGGCGGCCACGGTCTTCGGCGACGACACGGCTCGGCACACGCTCGAGAAGATCATTCACCCGCGCGTCCGGGCCAGGACCGCCGAACTGGCGCACGGGGCTCCGGGCGAGGCGATCGTCGTCAACGACGTGCCGCTGCTGGTGGAGACCGGGCTCGCCCCCTCGTACCATCTGGTGATCGTCGTCGAGGCCGAGCGCGAGCGGCGGATCCGGCGGCTCGTCGCGACCCGGGGGATGAGCGCCGAGCAGGCCGAGGCACGCATCGCGGCCCAGGCCGACGACGCTCGCCGCCGCCAAGCCGCCGACGTCGTGCTGCCCAACGACCGGTCGCTCGACGCCCTGCGGGCCCAGGTCGACCGGCTGTGGCGCAACCGGCTGCGGCCGTTCGAGGAGAATCTGCGGCTCGGGGTCGTGGCCCGGGCCGACCGCCGCCTGCGCATCGCCGACGCCGACCCGACCTGGCCCGACCAAGCCGAACGGCTCATCGCCCGGGTCCGGCACGTGCTGCCCGAGGGGCACGAGGTGTCACACATCGGGTCGACGGCGGTGTCCGGGCTGCCGGCCAAGAACATCATCGACCTCATGCTCGGGGTGCGCACGCTCGACGAGGCGGACGACCTGGCCGCGAAGCTGGGCGGGGCCGGGTTCCCGAGGCGTTCGGGGGAGTGGGTAGACAATGCGCGGGGGGTGCCGGGCGAGACGTGGCCCAAGCGGTTGCACGGGTCCGCCGACCCGGGCCGCCCGGTCAACCTGCATGTGCGCGTGACCGGGTCGCCAGGGTGGCGGTTCGCGCTGCTGATGCGCGACCACCTGCGCTCGGTGCCGGCCGCGCGGGACGGATACGCGCGGGCCAAGGCACGCTGGGCCGAGGAACATCAGGACCGCGGCGCGTACGCCGAGGCCAAGGAACCGTGGTTCGACGCAGAAGCCCTGGCCGCCGATGAGTGGGCCGAGGTCACGGGCTGGCAGCCGACGCCGTGACCGGCCGGCGATCGGTGGCGCCCTTGGGACGACGGCCGGGCGCGAGGAGGCGTACGGGACGGCGGGTTTGATCTTGCCGAGCTGAGGGTGAAAGAAGGGCGCTCGCGGCGGCCGGTCTGCGCGTGGCGCGACCACCGGTGGGTGCGCTCGCCGAAGAGCCGGGGCGCAACGAACCACGGGCCGGGCAGGCGGACCGTTTGATGGGTCACGCCCACTGCCGGGCGGCCGCCGCGAGCGGCCTACCCGACCAGGGTAGGCGCGGCCCGCAAGCTGGAACAATGCCGCAGGACACGGCGGAATGTGCACCCTCCGCACGTCAGCCCTCCAGCGGGCGGCGGGGCAGCCGTGGCGACGGGAAAAACTGTCGTACCCCCGACGTACGGTTGTCGGCATGGCGCTCGACTTTCCACGACTCGACGGCCGGTTCGAGGTCGTCAGCGAATTCCAGCCGGCCGGTGACCAGCCGGCGGCCATCGCCGAGCTCGAGCGACGGGTCCGCCGCGGCGACCGCAACACCGTGCTGCTCGGCGCGACCGGCACGGGCAAGAGTGCCACCACCGCCTGGCTGATCGAGAAGCTTCAGCGGCCCGCGCTCGTGATGGCCCCCAACAAGACGCTCTGTGCCCAGCTCGCCAAGGAGTTCCGCGAGCTGCTGCCCAACAACGCCGTCGAATACTTCGTCAGCTACTACGACTATTACCAGCCCGAGGCCTATATCGCCCAGACCGACACCTACATCGAGAAGGACTCCTCGGTCAACGAGGAGGTCGAGCGGCTACGTCACTCGGCCACCATGTCGCTGCTCACCCGGCGCGACACAATCGTGGTCGCCACCGTCAGCGCGATCTACGGCCTCGGCACCCCGCAGGAATACCTCGACCGTTCCGTCTCGCTCAAGGTCGGCGGCGAGGTCGACCGGGACAAGCTGCTGCGCCGCCTGGTGGACATTCAGTACTCGCGCAACGACATGGCTTTCCAGCGTGGCACTTTCCGCGTCCGTGGCGACACCCTCGAGATCATCCCGGCTTACGAAGAGCTCGCCGTTCGCATCGAGCTCTTCGGCGACGAGATCGAGAAGCTCTACTATCTGCACCCGCTCACCGGCGAGATCGTCCGTGAGGTCGACCAGCTCGTCATCTTCCCGGCGACCCACTACGTGGCCGGCCCCGAGCGGATGGAGCGGGCGATCGGCGACATCGAGGCCGAGCTTGCCGACCGGCTCGCCGAGCTGGAGCGGCAGGGCAAGCTGCTTGAGGCGCAGCGGCTGCGCATGCGCACGACCTACGACATCGAGATGATGCGCCAGGTCGGCTTCTGCAACGGCATCGAGAACTATTCGATGCACATGGACGGCCGCAGCCCCGGCGATCCCGCCTACTCGCTGCTCGACTACTTCCCCGACGACTACATCACCGTCATCGACGAGTCGCATGTGACGATTCCGCAGATCGGTGGCATGTATGAGGGCGACGCGTCCCGCAAGCGCATCCTGATCGAGCACGGTTTCCGGCTCCCCAGCGCCGCTGACAACCGGCCGCTGCGCTTCGACGAGTTCCTCGAACGGGTCGGGCAGTCGGTCTACCTCTCCGCGACCCCCGGGCCGTGGGAGATGCAGCAGGCCCAGGGCGAGTTCGTCGAGCAGGTGATCCGCCCGACCGGCCTGGTCGACCCTCAGGTCGTGGTCAAGCCGACCAAGGGCCAGATCGACGACCTGATGCACGAGATCAAGCTGCGTACCGAGCGCGACGAGCGGGTGCTGGTGACCACCCTGACCAAGAAGATGTCCGAGGACCTCACCGACTACCTGCTGGAGAACGGCATCCGGGTGCGCTACCTGCACTCCGAGGTCGACACGCTGCGCCGGGTCGAGCTGCTGAAAGAGCTGCGCAAGGGCGACTACGACGTCCTCGTCGGCATCAACCTGCTGCGCGAGGGCCTCGACCTGCCCGAGGTGTCGCTGGTCGCCATCCTCGACGCCGACAAGGAGGGCTTCCTGCGCAGTGGGCGGTCGCTGATCCAGACGATCGGCCGCGCCGCGCGCAACGTCTCCGGCGAGGTCCACATGTATGCCGACAAGATGACCCCGTCGATGCGCGCCGCCATCGACGAGACCGATCGGCGCCGCGCCAAGCAGATCGAGCACAACGAGGCGAACGGGATCACCCCGACCGCCCTGCGCAAGCGGATCCACGACATCCTCGACGACATCTACCGCGAGGCCGAGGACACCGACGCCCAGGTCGGCCCGATGGTCGGCGGCGGCGGCCGGCAGATCTCGCGCGGCAAGGCACCCGTCCCCGAGACCCGCTCCAAGCGGCGCGGAACGTCGGCCGGTCCGGCTCGCGAGGGGATGGCCCGTGCCGACCTGGCCCAGCTCATCCAGGACCTCAACGCGCAGATGCTGGGCGCGGCCCGCGAGCTGCAGTTCGAGCTGGCGGCCCGGATCCGCGACGAGATGGGCGAGCTCAAGAAGGAGCTGCGCGGCATGGACGCGGCGGGGGTGAAATAAGTCGATCCCTCCCCGAGCCGTGACTAGTCTGACCGGATGACGGCGACCGGCGAGACCACCTGGACCGAACTGACCGGCGTGCCGG
>DASRYP010000611.1:0-2481 GCA_035687165.1 Actinoplanes sp.
GTGACGCTGCCACGCTCGCGCACATCGTCTCCGCCATCATGTTCCTCAGCATGGCGGCCACGATCCACATCGCCCGCTCCGTCGACGAAATCCTCGAGGACATCAGAAGCCAAGCGCGCGTTCTCCTGTCGCACTAACCGCCGGATACCTTGTGGGGGGAGTGTGAGCCGATCACTTGTCGGCGTCGAGAGGATTCAGCACTGCCGGTGTGTTGCCGACACTGTGCCTCGCCCAACCCATGACCGGAACCGTATACTGCCCGACGAACACCTCCCGGGATAGCGACGCGGTGCGTGTACGCCGCGACCGCAGGCGTCGATGATGCGCCGCTCGGGGTCCAATCGCGGGCTTATGGTGCGTCCGGTGCCGGCGACGCGAGCGCAGTAGCGGTCCACGCGCAGGTCACCCAAACGTGTCCGAGCGATCAGGACGCCGGGATCAGCTCATGGTCGTCGTGGGACAGTTGCTCTGCAACCGCCTCCCGCGGCAACGCCGAGCGGACCGCCCAGCCGAAGATGACGAGGTTGAACGCGATCACGACGAGCAGGTCGATCCACTCGGGCAGCAGGTTCAGCTGCGAGTCACCGTAGCGTCCAAGCAGACCGATGACGATCATGCCGCCGAGCCAGCCAGGGATCCACAATGCCGGCTTGACCATCCGCTCGAAGCTGTAGGTGCGGGCCCGGGCCGCCCCGATGGCGAAGAAGGCCAGGCCGACAGCGATTGCGGCAACCACCTTCCACATCACGTCGAAGCCTCCGAAGTAGAGGATCAGGTTCGCCGACACGAAAGCAGCCGGCAGCAGAAAGCGTGGTGCCGGTGCGGAGTAGGGCCGCGGACGGTCCGGATCCTTCTGCTTCAGCGCGCCGAGAGCGACCGGGCCCATGGCGTACATCACCGCCGTCGCCCCGGTTACCGCGCTCACCAGCGAACTCCAGCTCGGGAACGGGCCGAATGCGAGCAGACCGATCACCGATGCCACCAGGATGGAGACGACCGGGACACCCTTGGAATTCGTCTTCGCCAGGATCGCCGGCATTTCGTCCTCCTCGCCCAACGCGTACGACAGCCGCGCGGTAGTGCCCAGGTAGACGATGCCGGTACCGGCGGGCGAGATCACCGCGTCGACCAGGATGATCTTGGCCAGCCAGCCTGCTCCGACCGCGAGGGTGATGGTGTACCAGGCGCCGACGTTCGACACACTGCCCAGCGGTTCGTCCCAGTTGGCGGTCACATTGGCCGGGTTGATCGCGCCGATCAGGACCACCTGCAGCGCAGCGTACAGGGCCGACCCCATCACCATCGCTACCAGGATCGCCTTGGCCAAGTCCCGCTTGGGGTTGGCCGCCTCGCCGGCGAGTTGAGCGCACTGCTCGAAGCCCTGCGCCGCGAAGATGACACCGCCGGCCAGCGCAGCGAATACGCCGTGCCAGCCGTGCGGCATGAATCCGCCGCCGGCGGTGAAGTTGGCCGGCTCGAACTGCAGTGTGGCGACCACGACCACCGCGAGCAGCGGGACCACGAATTTCCAGATCACGATCAAGATGTTGGACTCGGACATGAACTTGCCGCCGGCCAGGTTGATCGCGGTGAAGAGCACCATCAGGATGACCGCCACTAGGTAGCCCCTGGCGTTGAGGAATCCGGTGTCGGGATGGAGCATGTTGAAATGCTTCTCGATCCAGCCCACCGAGTTGCTGTACTCGATGCATGCGAGCACTTCGATCGGCGCGATGAACACGGCCTGCAGCCATCCCGTCCAACCCGAGATGAACCCTGTGGCATCGCCGTGCGAGTAGTACGGGAAGCGGCCGGCCGCGCCGTCGACCGGATAGCTCGCACTGAGCTCGGAAAAGACCAGAGCCAACATGCCGAGCAGACCCGCAGCCACGAACCACGAAAGGATCGAAGCCGGACCGGCCAGCTTGGCCGCATTCAGGGCGCCCAACAGCCAGCCGGACCCGATGATCGAGCCGAGGGAGATGAACAGCAGGCCATAGAAGCCGATCGAGCGCTTGACGTGGCCGGCGTGCGGAGAGTCGTGGTATGTGGCTGCAGGTGCTGAGGACACTGAATGCCCAACTCTCAGGAGGTAGACGACCAAAAACAGTTAGACGAACCTAACGAATGCCTCGGGCGTAATGTAGGGCGCAGAACCGCCCGGTCAGTACCCGGCATCTCACATGACGAGATGATCCCTATTTCGGGAACTATTCCAGGTCATTGTTGTCATACGCGACGATGCGCCCGTCCCGGACCGTCCAGAGCCAGGCGGTGGGGGCATCCGGCCTGCCATCCGCCTTGGTCAGGCCGGTGACCCGTCCCTCGAAGACGACCACTCCGCTCGTCGAAGCTCGCGAACGTCGGGCCGAACACCCCGTTTGACCACTCCGTCTCGTCCGTCGTGGGTGTCGTGATGAGGCAGGACCCCTGGCTCGCTTCGATCCACTCCACCTCGAGGTCGAGCGCGTCGAGCACCGT
>DASRYP010000612.1:0-10383 GCA_035687165.1 Actinoplanes sp.
AGATCCGCGCCCAGCTGCCCGACCTGCCCGGCCTGCGCACCACCGGGCCGCGCGACGTGGTGGTGACCAGCGAGTGGGGCGCGAACGTGGCCGACCAGCACAGCCGCATCCTGATCGAGAGCCGCGCCTCGATCACGAGCTGGACCAGGCTCGAGCCGCACGCGCGCACCAGCGACCTCCAGCTGGGCCTGCAACAGGGCCTCCAGGCCCAGGTCTACGACCCGTTGTGGCTGCTCGGCCGGCAGTGGCAGATGCTCGAGCTGCAGGGAACCGACGCCGGGTCGCCGGTGACCGCGCGGGTCGAGGGCACGGCGACCCCGCTGGCCCGCTGGCGGCCGCGGGGCGGGCAGGCGGGCGACGTTCCCGCCGGTACCCCGCTCGAGGCCGTGGTGGAGCGCGAGGCGGTGATCCCGGCTCCCGCGCAGTCCACTCCGACCTTCACCGACCTGCGCCTGGCCGCCGAGTCGGGGCTGCACCTGATGCGGCTGATCGACGCCGCGCTCGACGACGGGCCCCGCGGCCGCGACTACCGCTCCCGCTTCCTGGACGAGTATCCGTTGCGCAAGCCGCCGGCCGGGGCCGCGCTGGACGCCGGGAGCCTGCGCTTCCTGACCGTCACCGCGGGCCGGGCCCCGGACGGCGCGCGCATCTATGCCGACTTCCAGTCGGTGCTGGAATCGCGGCCCAGGCTGCCCCGGCGGCCGCCGATCGACGACCGTGACCGCGACGAGGTGATCTCCGCGCTGCGCCGGTGGTACGACTGGTGCGCCGACCTGTTCAGTGGACCGCTCGGCTCGGCCGGTTCGGGCTGGGACCGGCAGCGGATGGAATATTCGTTCACGGCCGGCTCGGGCGACGTGGTGATCGCCGCTCCCGAGCACGACGGCGGTCATCTCGACTGGTATTCGTTCGTTCGGCGTACGCCCGGAGCCGGGGTCTCGCTCGGGGCGCCGCGCCCCGACCGGCGCCCGGCGGCCTTCACCCGCGCGGCCGTGCCCAACGCGGTCAGCTTTCCCGGCATGCCGGTGCCCCGCTGGTGGGAGCTCGAAGACAGAGTGACCGACTTCGGCTCGGTCGCGGCCGAACCCAGCGAGCTGCTGAAGCTGGTCCTGGTCGAATTCGCCACGGTGTTCGGGAACGATTGGTTCACTGTGCCGCTCGACGCCATGCCGGTCGGTTCGCTACTGACGCTGGGTTCGGTGACCGTGACCGACTCGTTCGGGGTGGCGAGCACGCTCGCCCCGTTCGGCAACGGCTCGGGCACCGACTGGCGCATGTTCGAGTTGACTCGCGAGGACGGCACGGCCGACGCCGGCAACTCCATGCTGCTGCTCGACACGCTGCCGACCACGGTCGAGTCTGCCCCGATCGAAGACGTCGTGCTGCTGCGCGACGAACTGGCCAACATGGCCTGGGCGGTCGAGAAGACCGTCGAGAGCCGCACCGGCCGGGCGGTCGACCGGCACGAAGAAGAGGTGACCCGGCGGGCCGAGCAGCCCTCGGTCGACGAGGACGCGATGCGCCACTATCTGTTGCAGACCGCCGTGCCGCGCAACTGGATCCCGTTGCTGCCCAAGTTCGACCGTGACAGCGCCGGTGCCGTACGCCTGCGCTGGCTGGCTCGCGGCGCCATGCGCGACCAGGCCGGCGGCACGTCCATCCGCCCGGCCGGGCAGCTCCTCGAGCCGGGAACGGTGCTGAACATCTTCGACGAGGAGGTGCCGAGGTCGGGGGCCCGGGTGCGCCGGCTCTGGACGTACGGCCGGTCGCTGGACGGCCGCACCCACCTGTGGCGCGGCCGGCGCAAGGGCCCGGGCCGGGGCGAGGGCTCCAGCGGCCTGAGCTTCGACAGCACCAGCACGAGCTGACCGATGAACGTCGCGAACTGTTGACCTGATTCCGCCGCGCAGGCGGCGCGGCGGAGGGCGAGCCTGCTGACGTCAGCGGGCCGCCGGCGTCCGGGCGATCCCGGCGGCTGCCTGCGGTACCGGGCCCCGCAGCACGTGGTAAGGGTTCCGGGCCGACGCCAGCCCCCGCAGGAAGACGCCGGTGAACGCGGACGCCTGCGCGAGCGCCGCCGCCCAGCCAGCCCCGGTCAGCCGCGCCGCCAGTAAGCAGCCCAGCATCACGTCCCCGGCCCCCACGGTCAGTGACGGGTTGTCGATCGCCGGGGCCGGCTGGAACAGCACCTCGTCGCCGGCGGCCACCAGCAGGGCACCCTCGGAGCCGAGCGTCACCAGGCACCGACCACCGGGAGCCACCAGCTCGCGGGCCGTCCCGGCGATGTCCGCACGGCCGGTCGGTGGACGACCGGCCCAGCGGGACAACTCCGCCAGGTTCAGCGCCACCAGGTCCGCCGTACGCCCGTGCGGCTGCAGTTTGCTCACCTCGGTCGGGTCCGCCGACAACATCCAGAACGGCACAGCGCGCGCCCGCGCGGCGTCGGCCAGCCACGCCAGCGTCCCCTCCTCGGCGTCCGTGCCGGCCACGACGACGCCGGCCCCGTCGAACAGGGACGGCTGCGCGCCGAGCCCGGCCGGCGTCAGCGCCGTCATGGCGTTGTCGGCGAGGAAGACCTTGTGCTGCACCGAGCCGCTGGCGAGTTCGGCGTGGAACACCGGCAGGGACGAGGTGGCCGGCAGTGGTGTCCAGCGCACCTGATTGTCCGCCAGGTGCGCACCGACCGCACCGGCCAGCTCACCGGTGTAGGACGCCGTGACCAGGGCGGGATCGGCGCCGCGCATGCCGAGGGCGCACGCCATGTTGTTCATGACGCCGCCCCAGCGCAGCACGACCGGTGACCGGCCGGCCCCGATCGGCCCCTCGTGCAGCAGATCCAACGTCACCGTGCCGACCAGGACCGGCTCACCCATCGACCGCTCCGGCGAGCAACCGGGCCACCGCGGCGTCGTAGGCGGCGCTGATGTCGAACGCCCGCCGTGCCAGGCTCAGCCGTCGGGCGCCGTCCACACCGCCCTCGGCCAGCGCCTTCAGCACACCGGCGTAGTCGTCCGGGTCGCTGAGGGGGATCACGTGCGCGCAGTTCTTGGCCGCCGCCCGCAGCATGGCGGGACCACCGACGTCGATCAGCTCGCGGAACCGTTCGAACGGCAGGTTCTGCTGCGGCTCCGGCAGCCGGTAGTAGTTGCAGCACACCAGGTCGACGCGCTGGATGCCGTGCTGCTCGACCTCCGCGAGGTCACCGGGTTCGTCCCGTGCCAGGATGCCGCCCATCAGCGACACCGTCAGGGTCTTGACCCGCCCGCCCAGCAGGGTCGGGACACCGGCGAGTTCGGACACCGCCCGTACGGTGATCCCGCGCTCTCGCAGCACGGCACGCGTGCCGTCCGTGGCCACCACGTTCCAGCCGAGCCCGAGCAGGCCGGTGGCCAACTCCTCGACGTTGCGCTTGTCGCTGACTGCCAGTACGGCCAGCATGTCTCTCCTCCTGGTGCGATCAGCGGGTGATCAGGGCGTCGCGCTGGGCGCCGACGGAGACGTACCGCACGGGGACGCCGAGCAGGGACTCGATCGCCGACACGTACGCCTGCGCCGCCTGGGGCAGCCCGGCGAAGTCGCGTACCCCGGAGATGTCCTCGTCCCAGCCGGCGAAGTGCTCGTAGCAGGGTGCCGACTCGCCGAGCGTGACCGGGGCGGGGTCGAACTCCCGGGTCGTCCGGTCCCCCTGCCGGTAGGCGACGCAGATCTGCAGGTCACCGACGCCGGTGAGCTGGTCCAGGTTGGTCAGCGCCACCTCGTCGGCCCCCTGCATGAGTACGCCGTAGCGGGTCGCCACCGCGTCGAAGTGCCCCAGCCGGCGCGGGCGCCCGGTGGTGGCGCCGTACTCGCCCCAGCGTTCCCGCAGCGAGTCCGCCAGCTCCGGCTCGTACTCGGTGACGAACGGCCCGGCCCCGACGCAACTGGAGAACGCCTTGGTCACGCCGACCGTGTGGTTCACCCGCGCCCACGGCACGCCCAGCCCCACCGGCGCATGCGACGCCAGGCACGCGGACGAGGTCGAGAACGGGTAGATGCCGAAGTAGATGTCGCGCAACGCGCCGAGCTGGCCCTCGGCGAGAACGGTCTGCCCGTCGGCCTCGGCCGCCCGCAGGACCGCGGTGGTGTCGGTGACGAACGGCTCGATCTGGTCGCGCACATGGGCGATCCACCGCCGCACGTCGGCCGGTTGCAGCGGCGCACTCCCGTAGATGTGTTCCAGCCTCGCATTCGCCCAGCCGAGGACCGACGACAGCCGGTCGGCCAGGTGCCGGGTCTGGAACAGCTCCCGGACCAGCAGCGTCTTCTTCATGACCCGGTCGCCGTACGCGGGTGAGATGCCCATCTTCGTCGAGCCGTACTGGTCGAGGCCGAGCCGGTGTTCCTCGGCGGCATCCAGGTCCCGGTGGAACGGGAAGCAGATCGCGGCCCGATCCGACAAAAGGATGTTCTTCGGAATGACGCCATGCTTGGTGACGAGCGAGATCTCCGCCAGGATCCCGTCGATGTCGGCCACCATGCCCGGTCCCAGCAGGTTGCGCACGCCCGGCTGGAACACGCTGCTCGGCAGGTGGTGCAGGGTGAACCGGCCCTCCGCGACGTGGATCGTGTGACCGGCGTTGCCCCCGCCGTGGTAGCGGCCGACGATGTTCGCACCAGCGGACAGATAGTCGACCATACGGCCTTTGCCTTCGTCGCCCCAGTTCAGGCCGACAATTGTCGAGATCACCGCGTCTCCCTCCGTTCCGGGGCCGTTCCCCGGGCCTCCAGGACTTCCCGGGCCTCCAGGATGGACGATCGGCGGGCTGCCGCGCGATCCCATGCCTCCGGGTTCAGCGGGTGCGGGGGCGCTGCGCCGTTCAGCGCGGTGACGAGCTGTTGGGCGGCCGACATCGCCAGGGCGTGCTTGGTCTGCACGGTGAAGTCGGCGACATGCGCGCTGAGCACCAGATTGTCGAGCTCCAGCAGGGGACTGCCGGCCGGCGGCGGCTCCTGGTCGTAGACGTCCAAGGCGGCGGCGCTCAGGTGCCCGGAACGCAGCGCGCGGACCAGCGCGTCGGTCCGCACGACACCGCCGCGTGAGGTGTTGAGGAAGTACGCCCCCGGCTTCATCAGGGCGAACGTGTCGTCGTCGAACATGCCGTCGGTCTCCTCGTTGAGCTCGGGGTGGCACGTGACGAAGTCGGCTGCGGCCAGCAACTCGGCCAACCGTTCCACCTTGGTCGCCCCGACCTCGGCGACCTGCTCGGCCGAGACGTACGGGTCGTACGCGAGCACCCGCATGCCGAAACCGGCGGACGCCCGCCGGGCCATCCACCCACCCACGTTGCCGCAGCCGATGATGCCCAGCGTGCCGCCGGTCAGCTCGACGCGCCGGGTGGTCAGCCGCTTGTCCCACGCGCCGGCGATGCCGTCGCGCTGCACGGCGTTCAGATCCCGGGTGATCATGAGCAGGAGCCCGAGGGCGTGCTCGGAGACGGGCTTGCCGCCCAGGCCCGGGTTGTTGGCCACGACAACGCCCGCCTTGCTCGCCGCCGGGATGTCGATGTTGTCGACGCCGCGACCGCTGGAGAGCACGGCGATCAGCTCCGGCGCGGCGTTGAAGACCTCGGTAGTGATCTGCGCGGGATAGCGGACGGCCAGGCCGTGTGCCGCCCGCAGCGCGCCGGGGCGGCTGAGCAGTTCCTCGGGCTCGATCCGGGTCACCGTGAAGTGTTCCGCCAGCAGCGCCTCGGCCTCGGGGTGGTACATCGCACCGACGAGCAGGACGTTCAAGGGCATCGGGGTGGACCTTCCTGGGCTTCTAGTGGGCCCGCACGTCGGAGACGAGCAGGCGCTCGAGCGCGCGCAGCTCACCCGCCCGGCTGGCGGCGGCCAGCCGGGCGGCGAGCTCCGCCTGCTTCGCCGGTTCCGCGGCGAAGCGGTCGTTGCTGACCGCGAGACGCGCGCGCCCGCGGTTGTAGAGCTGCCGGCACGACGCCTCCCTGATGCCGAGGACATCGGCGACATCGCGGTAGCTGTACTCGAAACCGTGGCGCAGCACCATGACTGCGCGCTCCGCCGGACTGAGCCGTTCGAGCAGCCGACGGGCGACCAGCTCGACCTCCTCGTTGTGCTCGAATACCCGGTCCGGTGTGGACGGGTCCACGCCGGCCGGTTCGGGCAGGTCGGCTCCGACGTATTCCTCCCGGCGAACCCGGGCCGACTTCAGATGGTCGCTGCACAGCCGTGACACGATCGTCGCCAGGACAGCGCTGTGATCGAGCACGTCGGGCACCCGGTGCCAACGGATCCACGCCTCGGAGACGATGTCCTCGGCGACCGCCGCCGATCCGACCCACCGGTAGGCCATCGTGAGCAGGCGCCGCCGATGATTTTCGAACTCCTGCACGTCGTCCCCCATGAGAACTGCCGTCCTTCCTGACCGAGCCTGCGGGACTGAGGCCGTTGCCGCAGCACCGGAGCCGCCATCAGTGCAGGGTGGAGGCGACGTCGTCCACGGCGCCCCGGAAAGCTTCGGCGTAGCTGTCGATCTCAGCGGTCCCCATCGCGGTCGACACGCAACCCAGGCCGCTGTCGCCGATGTGCACGCCGCGGCGCAGCAACGCCCGGCTGAGCAGGTTCACCGGGTTGACCCGCTGCCCGGCGGCGACCGGGCCGAGGATCCGGAACAGCGATCCCATGCCGTTGACGGTCCAACCCTCGGTACGAGCGGACAGGATCTCGCGCATGTGGCCGCGTACCGATTCACCGAGCTGGTTGATGCGCTCCATCTCGGCCGGCGTCAGCAGCTCGAGCGAGGCCGTGCCGGCGCTCATGCTGACCGGGTTGGCGTTGTACGACCCGGAGTGCGGCAGCGCGGGAGACCCGTGGCTGGGGTCGAAGACGGCCATCACCTCGCGGCGCCCGGCGACCGCGCCGATCGGCATGCCACCGGCGATGACCTTGCCCAGGACGGTGATGTCGGCGGCGGAACCCAGCTCCGTCATGGCGCCGTGCCAGCCGATCCGGAACGAGCCCACCTCGTCGGAGATGAGCACGGTGCCGGTCTCGTCGCAGAACGAGCGCAGGGCCGCGAGGTAGGCGCGGTCGGTCGGGACCAGTCCGATGCGCCACGGCACCGGATCGATCAGCACCGCGGCCAGCTCGCCGGCGTACCGGCGGAGCACCTGCAGGGTGCCCTCGGTGTCGTTGAACGGGATGACGACGGTGTTCTCCGACACGCCCTCCGGGATGCCGCGGGTGGCATGGGTGATCAGCGAGCCCGAGCCGTCGTTGTTGATCGCCACCGCGTCGTACGCGCCGTGGTAGGCACCCGCGATCTTGGCGATCTTCGGGCGCAGCGTGTGGGCGCGGGCCGCCTGCACGGCCATCATGACCGCCTCGGTGCCGGTGCTGGTGAACCGGACGTGCTCGAACGTCTCCGCGCGTGCGCACAGCGCCTCGGCGAAGACGACCTCCGCCTCGGTCGGCATACCGAACGACATGCCCCGGGCGGCCGCCTGCGCCACCGCCTCGACGATCCGTGGGTGCGCGTGACCGTGGATCAGGGCGGTGCTGTTGTTGAGGAAGTCGAGGCGTTCGGTGCCGTCGGCGTCGACGACCCGGGCGCCCTTGCCGGAGTGCACGTAGAGGGGGTACGGGGTGGCGAACACCGCGGTGCGGCTGTTGCCGCCGGGCAGCACCTCCCGCGCGCGCTGGTAGAGCTTCTCGGAGCCGGTCGAGTCCGGCGCGAGCGGATCGCTCAGCTCGGATGCGCTGCTGGTCATGCGGATCCCTTCTGATCGGTCAGGAGAACAGGGCGCTGACGGCGACGGGGGTGCCGGGCGGGGTCCACTGCGGGTCGTGGCCGGTGGTGACCGGACCGAGGTGCCCGGCGAGCCGTTCGGCCGCGGCCGGAACGACCGGGCGCAGCACCTCGGCGACCGATCGGACGGCCATCAGCTCGAGTGCCATGGCGGTGCGTCCCGCGCCGGACAGGGTGGGAGCGGCGAGGATGTCGTCGGCGACCGTCCCGAAGCGCCGCGCCGCGCCGGCGAAGGACAGCACCGCCTCGACCGTGGCCGCCGGCGAGAACCGGCTCAGCCGGAGCGGGGCCCCGGCGGACAGGGCGCGAATCCGGCCGTAGAACTCCTCGGCCTCCGGGATCCAGCTACCGGCCTCTGGCGCGACGCCGGCGAAGTACCGCGCCGCCCGCGCGCCGACCCCGCCGAGCCAGCCGTCGAGCCTCTCGACGAGCTCGCGCTGCACGAAGGCCTCGTAGTCGGCCACCGAGAAGCTGGTACGGCGGTTCTCCGGCCGGGTGGCCGCGAGGAACATCCGCAGTCGGTCGCGGCTCTTGTCGTCGAACGCGTCGCGCCCCCAGATCGCGTGCCGCCGGCCGGTGGAGAACTTCGCACCGTCCAGCTCGTAGAACTCGTTGCTCACGAACGTGTCCGGCAACGGCGCCGCGTCGGTGAACGCGCTGAGCACCGCCGGGAACACGATCGCCCGCAGGTACGCGTTGTCGAAGCCGAAGAACAACGCCGTGCGGGGCCGGACGCCGGTCAGGTAGGCCTCCCACCCGTCCACGTCCTGCTCCCGCGCCAGCCGGTCGACTGCGGTCAAGAACCGCGCGGGCAGCTCGAACGCCGAGTACAGCCGCTGACCGCCGGTGCCGGGCACCTCGATGCCGTCGTCGGCCACGATGCTGACCGGCATGTCCGGCAGCGGGCCGGCCAGCACCCGGTCGACGTAGCCGGCCAGCCGCGATCCCATCCGCACGGTGGACAGGTACGCCGCGAGGCGCTCCCGCAACGGCTCGAGCGGCAGGAAGTACCGGGTGAGCGGCCGGTGCTCCGCAGCCGAGCCGCACGTCGCGCACGTGACGTCCACCAGATCCGCGTCGGCGAACGGCAGCGCGCACGCCTCGCACTCGATACCCGCCGTGTCGTGGGAACCGCAGTGCGGGCAGGCGCCGGCGACGAACGCCTCGAACAGGAAGCGCTCACACGCCGGGCAGTAGTTGGTCGGTGCGGTGCGGCTGACCACCACCCCGTCGTCGCGCAGCCGCTCGAAGACCTGGCGAGCGAGGCCGGGGTACTCCGGTGAGCCGGGCCGGATGAACACGTCCCACTCGATCCCGGCGGCGGCCAGTCCGGCCATGATGGCGTCGGTGTTGCGCTCGGCGAGGGTGTGGAAGGACACGCCGGCAGCGGTCGCCGCGGCGGCCACCTGGCTCTGATGCCCCACCGTGCCCAGCAGCAGATGCGCCGGGGTCCCGGCCGCCGCCAGCGCCCGCCGCGCCAGGTCCGCGCCGAGGTACGGCCCGGCCAGGTGACCCAGGTGCAGTTCCCCGTTGGGCGTCGGGAACGACGGGAGCAGCAGAACCGGGCGGTCGCCGGTGCTGACGGCAGCCGCGCGGGTAGTGTGCGTGTCGGCCAGCGAGCGCATGTCCTCCCACCACAGGCTCAGGAAGGTCAGCGGCAGATCGGCTGCGTCGTTGTGCAGGGTGTGCTTCTCCAGCGGCGGCAGGTACACCGTGTCGCCGGCGGTCACCTGCCGGCGATCGCCGTCGGAGCGGACCGTGCCGTGCCCGGCCAGGACGACCCAGACCTCCTCGTCGTGGTGGTTGTGCGGGGCGGTCGTCTCGCCCGGGCGCAGGGTGACCCGGGAGACGTTGAACGGCGGCCGGGCGTCGCCGGCCCACGGCGGTCGGCCGCTCCGGACGAAGTCTGGTGCGCTCAACTCGCTGACGGACCGGGGGATACCGGTGACCAGCACGGCGTTGCTCCTTTCGGGGGGATGCTTGCTCCGCCTCAGGCGCCGAGGGCGCCGGCCAGGCCGCGTTCGCCGGGAAGGTCCCACTCGATGGCCGCACTGACCGCATCGGTGTCGTACCGCTGACGGCCGAGCAGGCCGTTGGCTATGACGGCGCTGCGCCACGCGAGCAGGCTCAGATTCGGGTCGGCGACGCCGAAGTGCCGCCGGGCGGCGTTCTGCACATAGATCCGGTTGGCCGGTGGGCCGTCCCAGGCCACGCTGAAGTCGGCGCGCACCTCGAAATCGGCGGGGTCCGGCAGCCGGTCGCCCAAGCCCTGCAGCACCGGCGGCAGGCCGTGGTGATACCCGGTGGCGCAGATGACCATGTCGACTTGCTTGTGGACCAGCTGCCCGGTGCCGGTACGCCAGGTGGTCCGCAAGCCGTCGTCATTCTTCTCGATGGCGAGCAACTGGTGCTCCACCATCACTTCGCACGGCCGTTCGACGCCCTGCACCAGCTCCAGGTCGTACAGCTGGCGGTAGACGGCCTGCAGCAGACCGACCGACACGCCGTCACTCGCCATGCGCTGCTGGTCGGTGAGCTGAGCGCGGCGTGCCACCGGCTGGACGTAGAAGTGGCGACTG
>DASRYP010000613.1:0-5883 GCA_035687165.1 Actinoplanes sp.
GGCCAGATCGAGCAGGCCATGGTCTGGGGCACGACGCCGAGCGGCAACGCCAAGGTGATCGGCGCGACCTCGATCCAGATGCCCAACGTCAGCCGGATCGAGGTCCAGGACCACGACGGTCATGTACTCGGCACGGCCGAGGTGAACTGAGCCCTCCCGGATCAGGAATGGTCTTGGCCCCGTCAGCTACCTCGAGCAGCGCCATGCGTCGCGCCGGGGTGGTTGGCCGACTGAAGATTGTCCTTTTAGTCATATCATGGGAGTCGATGTCCGCGCGACGTCCCAGTGCGCCGACATCGACGCGTAGAGGCGCCGGGCTTCCTCCGGGCACTCGCCGCTGAGCACCGCGGCGTCCTCGAGCGCGCCGGCCAGCTCGAAGACCCGGCCCACCTTGCGATAGTGGGCGGCCGCGGCCAGCGCCGGGGCCGGATCGCCGTGCAGCAGGGCCTGACAGCGCAGGTTCGCCGCGTACGCCCGGGCCGGCCGGACCTCGCGGGCGGCCTCGGTGGCGCAGATCGCGGCGGCCCGCTCGGCGACCTCCGGACGCTCGTGCCGGCGGGCGAGCCGCAGCACGTCGGGCAGCCACTGGTGGCGCAGCATCAGCGGGGCGTACGCCGGCTGCAGCAGCGGCCCGAGCAGGTCGAGCGCCTCCTCCGGCCGGTTCCGCTGCTCGGCCGCGAGCGCCCGCGCCACCAGCAGGAAGTCGCAGTTTTCGCGCTCCGCCTCGCTGGCCGGCACGGCGTCGGCGGCGCCCAGGTGGGCCGTGGCCAGGTCGCGCGCGTCCCGGTGCAGGGCGATCAACGCGGCGACCCCGTGCAGTAGCATGGTCACCGCGCCCGGCTCGCGCTGGCCGTGGAAGGTGATGCCCGGACCGTCCTCGGTGATCGCGCCGACCTCGGCCAGCGCCTCGTCCCACCGGCCCAGCCAATAGTCCTGCACCGCGGTCGCCACCTGCAGACCGGCCGGAAGGCGCTGCTCGGCGGCGAAGGCGGCGGCGGTGCTCAGCGTCTGCTGCGCCTCGTCGAGCCGGTCGAGGTTCTGCAGCGAGAACATCCGGTTGTCGAGCAGGTCGAAATACGTCCCGGCCAGCGCGGGGTGGCCGCGCACCACGTCCAGCGCGCGGTCCACGTGTTCCAGAGCCCGTTCGTGATCGCGCCGGATCGAACTGGTCAGCCAGATCGTCTGCAGGGCGAAAGCCGCCTCGTACGGCTGGCCGGCTGTCACCGCCTCGTCGTGCACGGCCCGCGCCCGCCGCTCGGCCGCGTCGAGGTCGTCGAGATCTCCGCGGCGGAAGTTAGCCAGCAGTACCCGGTGCCGCGAGCGCCAGATCCACGGCACCCGGTCGTCCTCGACGGCGTCGCGCAGCATCGCCTCGGCCTCCGCTGTCCGGCCGCTCCGGTGCCGCATGGTGGCCAGCAACTGGCGCATCTCGGCCCGGTCACCGGGGTCGGCCGCGAGGCTCATCGCCTCCTCAGCCTGCTGCAGCGGCGCCCGTCCGTGCCGGAACTCGAGCCGTACGAGCGCGACCAGCAGCATGCCCCGCTGTTCGGCCGAGGGCAGGTCGGTGCCGAGGGTGCGCCGGATCAGGTCGCCGGCGATCTGCGGGGCCCGGCGGACCACCGCCGAGTGGTGCTCGACCAGCCAGTTCAGCACCCAGGAGTCGGCGTGCGGGGCCGCGGCGTTGAGCTGTTCGGCCACCCGGACCAGCGGGCTGCCACCGGCCGCCAGCACCTCGGCGGCGTGCCGGTGCAACCCCGCACGCAGCGCCGGCGGCACGCTCGCGACCAGGGCCTGGCGCAGGAACGGATGCCGGAACGCCAGGTCGGTGCCGCTGTCGACCAGCACCGTCGCGGCGAGTGCCTCCTCGAGCGCGCCGACTAGGTCGAGCGCCGAACGCCCGGTCACCGCGACAACCTCGCTCACCGAGAACTCCGAGCCGAGCAGGGCGGCCAGCCGCAGCACCTCCCGGGTCTCCGGGGAGAGAACGTCGAGCGCCGCGAATACCGCGTCGAGCAGCGTCTGCGGTGGGTCGACCGTCACCTCGGGGCCGATCTCGGCGCGGCCGCCACCGATCTCGAGGGCGTCGCGCTGCCGCAACGCCGTGACCAGTTCACGGGCGAAGAGCGGATTGCCGCCGGAGCGGGCGGCCAGCGCACGCAGGTTGGGGCCGGGCGGGGCGCCGACGAGGGCGGTCACCAGGCGGTCGAGGTCTGCCGGGGCGAGCGGGCCGAGGTCGAGCGGTATCGTCTGCCGCGCGCGGACCCGGCCGCGCAGACCGGCCTGGTGCGCGTCGGGCCGGGCCGAGGCGACCAGCAGCAGCGGCAACTTCTCCACCAGGCCGAGCAGTCGTTCCCAGACCCGCACGGTCGCGCTGTCGGCCCATTGCATGTCGTCGACGACCAGCACCAGCGGTGACCGGACGCAGGCCGACCGCACCGCCGCCAC
The DNA here is from genome assembly GCA_035687165.1 of Actinoplanes sp. Taxonomy (GTDB): domain Bacteria; phylum Actinomycetota; class Actinomycetes; order Mycobacteriales; family Micromonosporaceae; genus Actinoplanes. Next base: position 2,446 of record DASRYP010000613.1, read on the forward strand.
GATGCGGTCGTCGGCCGGCTCCGCCTCGGGGCCTTCCGGCCGCCGCGACGCGTTCTCCAGCCCTAAGGCCCGGGACAGGACCTGCAGCGGTACGCGGGAGCCGAGCTGATCGGCGGCTCCCCAAGCCACCCGGCAGCCGAAGCGGGCGGCGTCGGCGAAGGCGTGGGTGAGCAGCTCGGTCTTGCCGATACCCGGCTCGCCGGAGATCCACACGGCGCCGCCGGTGCCTGCCGCGACCATCCTGACCAGACCACGCAGGTGATCGATTTCGGCCACGCGCCCGACCCAGGAGCGTCCGCCGAGACCGTCGCGCAGCGCCTTGGCGATCGGGGTGGGCACGACCGTGCGGAACGAGTCGGGGCGGGGGCGCACCGGGGCCGGCTCGGCCGAGCCGGCCAGCAGCTGCCGCTGCAGCGTGCGCAGGGCCGGACCGGGCTCGATACCCAGCTCGGCGACGAGCGTGCGGCGCGCTGTGCGGAAGATCTCAAGTGCCTCGCCGTGCCGACCGGCCCGGTGCAGCGCGCGCATCAGCAACTCGTGCAGCGGCTCGTGCAGCGGGTGGTCCCGGACCAGCGTGGTGAGCTCGGCGATGAGCCCGTCATCGCCGTCGGCCTCGAGCAGCAGCCGGGCGCGCTGCTCGGCCGCGGCCAGCCGCAACTCGGCCAGCCGCTGGCGCTCCAGCTCGAGGAACGGGCCGGCCAAAGTGGCGTACGCGTCCCCGCGCCAGAGCCCCAGCGCCTCGTCGAAGCGGGCCAGGGCGCCATCCGGATCCCCGGTGGCGAGCAGCTCCGCGGCGGTGGCCCGCAGCCGCTGGAACCGGGCCGAATCGAGGTGCGCGGGGTCGACGCGCAGCACGTAGCCGCCCGCGCCGGAGGTGAGTTTCTCCTGCTCCAGGACCCTGCGCAGCCCCGAGACGTACGTGTAGACGCTGCCCAGGGCCGTGGCCGGCGGGGAGACGCCCCAGATCGCGGAGATCAGCTCGTCGCGCCCGACCAGGCGACCAGCGCGCGCCGCCAGGACCGCGAAGACCGCCCGCTGCCGGGCCGGGCCCAGCTCGACCTCGACCTCGCCCGTCCAGGCGCGCACCGGCCCGAGCACGCTGACGCGCAAGACGTTCGGCACGTGTCCTCCCGGGTCGATGTTTGTCAATGCCTAGAAGGACTGTCCGAGGTGCCGACGGATAACACAAAGCGCACGGAGGGGCACCGTTCGCCCGTCGTGCTTCCGTGCGCTTGCGGGCCTCTGCTGAACTGGCTCATCGACCTTCCGTCCGTGATGAAGGATCTATGAAGGTTTCCTGAAGGCTCTTTCCTGAGACTGATCTCCTTGACTGTTATGGGGAGGCAGCCATGGAACAGATCCGAATCGCTGTGCAGGCTACGGACCCGCTCAGCCACGCCGGCCTGGCCGCGTTGCTCCAGTTCCGCGGCGACCTGACGGTGTTGCGCAACGTTCAGTGGGCCGAGGCGGACGTGCTCGTGGTGGCGGCCGAGCGGCTCAGCACCGAGGTGGTGGCGACGTTGCGTCGCGCGGGGGCCGAGACCGGGGCGCCGGTCGTGCTGGTGGTGTCCGAGATCGACGAGGGTGACCTGCTCACCGCGGTCGAGTGCCGGGTGGTGGCGATCCTGCCGCGCGGCGCGGTCTCGGCCGACCGGCTCGGGCACAGCGTGCGGGCGGCCGCCTCGGGGGGCGGGGTGCTGCCGCCCAACCTGGTCGGTGAGCTGCTCAAGCACGTCGAGCGGATGCAGCGGGACGTGCTCACGCCGAACGGGCTGAACGCGTCGGGACTCACTCCGCGCGAGATCGACGTGCTGCGGTTGATGGCGGACGGGTTCGACACCAACGAGATCGCCGGCAAGCTCTGTTACTCGGAGCGGACCGTGAAGAACGTCATCTACGGGGTTACCCACCGGCTCAAGCTGCGGAACCGGTCGCACGCGGTCGCGTACGCACTGCGGGCCGGAATGATTTAGCTCGTATTCGGACAGTTGTCGTGGGGTGGCGGGATGGTCGCGCATCTGCTCAGACCGCCTGCCTGGCCGGGACGGGCTGCACGGGCGGCGCGCACGGATCGCAGAAGCTGCGGGCCGGCTGATGGGCCGGCAGCCGGGTGGGCACGAGCAGCCAGGCCAGCACGGAACCGCCCACCATCAGGCCCGCACAGATCAGCATCGTGTTCCGGTAGACCGGGTGGAGCTGGGCCGGGTCGGTGAGGTTGCCGCTTCCCAGACCGGCGACGAGCGGCAGCACCGCGACCGCCAGCAGGCCTGCGGCCCGGGCCACGGCGTTGTTCACCCCCGAGGCAACACCGGCGTACCTGTCATCCAATGCGCCGAGGGCGGTGGCGGTCAGCGGCGCGACGAGGAGCGACAGGCCCAGCCCGAAGACCACGACCGCGGGCAGGACCGAACTCCAGTACGGCGCGTCGGCACCGATGCGGGACATCAGCACGAGGGCTACGGCGCAGATCAGCGGGCCGACGGTCATCGGGATGCGTGGGCCGATCCGCTGTGCGAGCTCGCCCGAGCGGGCCGAGAGCAGCAGCATCAGCGCGGTGGTCGGCAGCAGCGCGATGCCGCTGCGCAGCGGCGAGTAGCCGGCGACCACCTGCAGATTGATCACGAAGAGGAAGAAGACGCCGCCGTTCGCCGCATAGACCAGGAAGGTGACCAGGTTGGCCCCGCTGAACGCCCTGTTCTTGAAGATCCGCACGGGCAGCATCGGGTGCGGCGACCGGCGCTCGACGAGCACGAACGCCACCAGGGCGGCGACGCCGACGGCGAGCGAGACGAATACGACGGGAGCCCCCGGACCGTGCGCCGGCCAGGCCGTGAAGCCGTAGGTCAGACCGGCGAGCCCGAGGGCACCGGTGACGACGCCGACAACGTCGATCCGCTGGGCGGCTGCGGGGTTGCGGGACTCGGGCACGTGCCGGTGGGTGACCCAGAGCACCAACGCGGCGAGCGGCACGTTGATCAGGAAGATGTAGCGCCAGTCGCCGACGTCCACCAGCCAGCCGCCGAGGAACGGGCCGAGCGCACCGCCGATGCCGCCCAGGCCCGACCAGGCGCCGATCGCCTTCGACCTGTCGGCGGGTGCGAACGAGGCCTCGAGGATGGCCAGCGCGCCCGGAGTGAGCAGGGCGCCGCCGATGCCCTGCAGCACGCGGGCGAAGATCAGCGTCTCGATCGTCGGGGACAGGCCACAGAGCAGCGAGGCGATCGCGAACCAGGCGACGCCGATCATGAAGATGCGCTTACGGCCGTACCGGTCTCCCAGCGAGCCGCCGAGCAGGATCAGCGCGGCGAGGCTGAGCGAATAGCCGTTGATCGTCCACTGCAGTCCGGCGGCGCTGGAGTCGAGGTCGCGGCCGATCTCGGGCAGCGCGATGTTCACGACCGTGGAATCGATGAACGCGAGACTCGACCCGAGGACGGT
>DASRYP010000614.1:0-7198 GCA_035687165.1 Actinoplanes sp.
TGTGGCCTGGTGGTTCAGTGTGGCCCGGCGCGAGCCGAGGAAAGGCCTACGCCGGATCGGCCGGTCGCCCGGGAGCGCAGCGACGTCTCGGAACCGGGATGGTGGTGGAAGGGGTTCGTGTGCGGCATGAGGACAGCGTGCCGAAGCGAGCCGATCAATGGCGGGCTTGCTTGCTTTGCTGTGGACGACACGCCGGTTATCCACAGGAGGCTTTTACCAAAGGCCAGGTCAGGGGATTTCGGTCTGGCCAACTGGCCGCTGAGGGACCGCAAGAGGCGCAAACCGATGGCGGCAAGAGTGAGTGACCCGGGTCGACCATCGCGAACCCGGCGGGCGGCACCCGGAATCAGTAGTCGTTATGCGCAGATGGCGTCGCTGGACCTCGACCGTGATTGGCGATCGCGCGGACGCTCCGGCGACTGGCGACTGGCGACTGGCGACTGGCGACTGGCGACTGGCGACTGGCGACTGGCGGTCAGCGCGGTGTGGGGATCGGTTCCTCGGCCGTGGCGGGGGAGACGACAGCCGGCGCCGGGGTGCGGGCCGCCTGCGGGCGTTCGCGCAGGGACCACAGCACGGCGAGGGTTCCCGTCCAGACCAGGGCCGCGCCGAGCATGTGGGCTCCGACGAGCAGGACCGGCAGGTGGGTGAAGTACTGCACGAAGCCGATCAGGCCCTGCGCCAGTTCGATCACCAGCAGGGTGACCGCCGCGCGGACCGTCAGGCTGGGAGCGTTGACCGCGCGTAGGGCGAAGACCAGCCCGATCGTCAGCCCGACCAGCAGGAACACCACGTCGGCGTGGGCCTGTGACACCGTCGCCGGGTCCAGGCCGTTCCGTTTCGCGTCCGCGTCGCCGGCGTGCGGGCCGCTGCCGGTCACCACGACGCCCAGGGCGATTACCGCGGCGCTCACCACGGCCAGCAGGCCCGCGAGCCCGCGCAGGGGTCGCGGCACCAGCGGCACCGGTGTCTCGTCGGTCTCGCCGCTGCGCCGCCACAGGGCGTACGCGAAAGCGATCAGCAGCATCGAGGCCAGGAAGTGCAGACCGACCACCCACGGGTTGAGGTCGGTCAGCACCGTGATGCCGCCGATCACGCCCTGCAACGGGATGCCGAGCAGCACGGCCACGCTGAGCACGATCGTCGAGCGCCGGCGCGGCCGGGCGAGCACTGCCGCCAGCACGCAGGCCACCGCGATCAGGCCCAGACCGAAGGTGAGCATGCGGTTGCCGAACTCGATGACGCCGTGGACGCCCATCTCGGAGGTCGTCGAGTAGGACTCCTCGGTGCACCGAGGCCAGGTGGGGCAGCCGAGGCCCGAACCGGTCAGCCGGACCGCCGCACCGGTGACGACCAGCGCGACATTGGCGATCAGGGACGCCAGGGCCAGCGGGCGCAGCGGGAGAAGTCTCACCTGGGGCATCGTACGCAGGGAATTGATCGTGAAATCAGACGCTCCCGGAGCGCGGTGGCGTGGATCACCCGCAGGCCGGTTTGCAGGGATCCGTGGAAATACGTAACGTTGGCGTAGTGAAATACGAGGTGCGGAACCGAAGCGGGGCGGTGGCGTTGGCCAGCGTGTCGGACGGTCGCACCCGTGACCGGGTCGCCCAGCTGCTGCTGGAGCGTGGTTCGGCCACCGCGGCCGAGCTCGGCACTCTGCTCGGGCTCAGCCCGGCGGCGATCCGCAAGCACCTCGACGCCATGCTCGCCGACCAGCTCGTCGAGGCCCGTGAGCTCCGCAACACCGGTCCGCGTGGTCGCGGCCGGCCGGCGAAGGCCTTCGCGCTCACCGTCGCCGCCCGGGAAAATCTCAACCCGCACTTCTACGACGGTATCGCGACGGCCGCGCTGCGCTGGATAGAGCAGCAGCACGGTTCCGCGGCCGTCACCGCCTTCGCCTCGGCCCAGCTCGGGGCGCTCGAGGAACGGTGCCGGGCCGCGTTGCTCGAGGCCGGTGACGACCCGATCGCGCGAGCCGAGGCACTCGCCGAGGCGCTCACCGCCGAGGGCTACGCTGCCAACGCGTCGGTGATCGCTTCCGGCGGGCAGCTCTGCCAGCACTCGTGCCCGGTGGCGCACGTGGCCGCCGAGTTCCCCCAGCTGTGCGATGCCGAGACCGAGGTCATCTCGCGTCTCATCGGCACTCACGTGCAGCGTCTCGCCACCATCGCGCACGGCGACGGGGTGTGCACCACGCACATCCCGGCACCGACGCGACGCCCCGCCGCCCTTAAGCGGACTGAAGACCGCACTGCCGCAACCACGGTTAGGACAGACACATGACCGACCAGATCGTCAGCCAGGAAGAGCACCTCGCCGCCCTGGGCAAGTACGAGTACGGCTGGGCCGACAACGACGCCGCGGGCGCCGTTGCTCAGCGTGGGCTGTCCGAGGCCGTGGTGCGCAACATCTCCACGTTGAAGAACGAGCCCGAGTGGATGCTCAACCTCCGACTCAAGGGCCTGCGTCTCTTCGACCGCAAGCCCATGCCGAACTGGGGCGCCGACCTCACCGGCATCGACTTCCAGAACATCAAGTACTTCGTTCGCTCGACCGAGAAGCAGGCGGCGAGCTGGGAAGACCTGCCCGAGGACATCAAGGCCACGTACGACCGGCTGGGCATCCCCGAGGCCGAGAAGCAGCGCCTCGTGGCCGGCGTCGCCGCGCAGTACGAGTCCGAGGTCGTCTACCACAAGATCCGTGAGGACCTCGAGGAGCAGGGCGTTCTCTTCCTCGACACCGACACGGCTCTCCGGGAGCACGAGGACATCTTCAAGGAGTACTTCGGCACCGTGATCCCGGTCGGCGACAACAAGTTCGCCGCGCTGAACACGTCGGTGTGGTCGGGTGGCTCCTTCATCTATGTGCCGAAGGGTGTGCACGTCGACATCCCGCTGCAGGCCTACTTCCGGATCAACACCGAGAACATGGGCCAGTTCGAGCGGACGCTGATCATCGCCGACGAGGGCAGCTACATCCACTACGTCGAGGGCTGCACCGCGCCGATCTACTCGTCCGACTCGCTGCACTCAGCGGTCGTCGAGATCGTGGTCAAGAAGAACGCGCGGGTCCGTTACACGACGATCCAGAACTGGTCGAACAACGTTTACAACCTGGTCACCAAGCGCGCCACCTGCGAAGAGGGCGCGACGATGGAGTGGGTCGACGGCAACATCGGCTCCAAGGTGACGATGAAGTACCCGGCCGTCTACATGACCGGCCCGCACGCCAAGGGCGAGGTGCTCTCGATCGCCATGGCCGGCCAGGGTCAGCACCAGGACTCCGGCGCCAAGATGGTGCACGCCGCGCCGCACACCTCCTCGACGATCATCTCGAAGTCGATCGCCCGGGGTGGCGGCCGCACGTCGTACCGGGGCCTGGTGCAGGTTCTGGAAGGCTCGTCCGGCTCGAAGAGCACGGTGAAGTGCGACGCGCTGCTGGTCGACACCATCTCCCGCTCGGACACCTATCCGTACGTCGACATCCGCGAGGACGACGTGTCGATGGGGCACGAGGCGACCGTCTCCAAGGTCAGTGAGGACCAGCTCTTCTACCTGATGAGCCGCGGCCTCACCGAGGACGAGGCGATGGCGATGATCGTGCGTGGCTTCATCGAGCCGATCGCCAAGGAACTGCCGATGGAGTACGCGCTGGAGCTGAACCGGCTCATCGAGCTGCAGATGGAGGGCGCGGTCGGCTGACCGCGTCACCCGTCCGATCAAAAGACCGAGAAGCAAGGACGAGATGAGTACCGAGGCCATCGCCCCGCCGAGCACCAAGTCGCAGGTGCTGCGCTCCTTCGACGTCGCCGACTTCCCGGCCCTCAGCGGCCTGGAGGAGGAGTGGCGTTTCACCCCGCTCAAGCGCCTGCGTGAGCTGGTCACCGCCACCTCGGTGACCGGCGCCGCGCCGCAGCTCGAGCATGGTGACCTGCCCGTCGGTGTCGCCGTGAAGAGCATCGACCAGGTCGACCCGGTACTCACGCCGTTCGACCGGATCAGCGCGCTGGCCTTCGGCTCGGCCGCGGCCGTGACCCTGATCGAGGTCGCGCCCGAGACCGAGCCCGAGCAGGCCGTCCTGATCCGTCTGATCGGCAAGGGCGACGCGGCCGCGGCCGCGCGTACCTTCGTCAAGGTGGGCGCGTTCGCCAAGGTCACGGTCGTGCTCGAGCAGACCGGCACGGCCACCCTGGCCGACAACATCGAAGTCCTGGTGGGCGACGGTGCCCAGCTCACGCTCGTGACGATCGCCGACTGGGATGCCGGGACGGTGCAGGCCCAGCACGTGAAGATCCGGGTCGGCCGGGACGCGCGGGCCAGCCACGTGCAGGTCGCGCTCGGCGGTGACCTGGTCCGCCAGTCCACCAGCGTCGAATACACCGGCCGTGGCGGCGACGCCGAGCTCTGGGGTCTTTACTTCGCCGATGCCGGCCAGCACTTCGAGCACCGCCAGCTGGTCGACCACGCGGTGCCGGACTGCCGCAGCTACGTCGGCTACCGAGGCGCCCTGCAGGGCGCCTCGGCCCACACCGTCTGGGTCGGTGACGTGCTGATCCGCGCGACGGCCACGGGCACCGACACGTACGAGATCAACCGCAACCTGATCCTGACGGACGGCGCGCGCGCCGATTCCGTACCGAACCTCGAGATCGAGACCGGCGAGATCGTCGGGGCCGGGCACGCCAGCGCCACCGGCCGCTTCGACGAGGAGCAGCTCTTCTACCTGATGGCGCGCGGTATCCCCGAGAACGAGGCGCGCAAGCTCGTCGTCCGCGGCTTCTTCGCCGAACTGATCAACAAGATCCCCGTCGAGGAGTTGCGCGAGCGGCTCGGGACCGCGATCGAGGCACGACTGGCCGGGTCGGGCGCGTGAGCTTTGAGCTGGTCGGCCCGGCTGCCGACATCACCAAGGGCACGGTTGTCGGGGTCGAGCTCGACGGTGTCGACATCGCCGTGGTGCACGCCGACGACGACAACTTCTACGCCGTACGCGATGAGTGCTCGCACGCCGCGGTCCCCCTCTCCGAGGGTGAGGTCGAGGGTTGCACGCTCGAGTGCTGGCTGCACGGCTCCCGGTTCGACCTGCGCACCGGCGAGCCGAGCGGTCCGCCCGCGTTCAGCCCGGTGGCGACCTTTCCCGTCGAGATCCGCGACGGCGACATCTATGTATCGACGACCCCGAGTAATGGAGTAAACCCGTGAGCACCCTGGAGATCCGCGACCTGCAGGTGTCGGTCAAGCTGCCCGAGGGCGAGCTGAAGCCGATCCTGGCCGGGGTCGACCTCACCGTGAAGTCGGGCGAGACCCACGCCATCATGGGTCCGAACGGCTCGGGCAAGTCGACGCTGGCCTACTCCATCGCGGGCCACCCGAAGTACCAGATCACCGGCGGTTCCGTGACGCTGGACGGCGAGAACGTGCTCGACATGACGGTTGACGAGCGTGCCCGCGCCGGCCTGTTCCTGGCCATGCAGTACCCGGTCGAGGTGCCCGGCGTCTCGGTGGCGAACTTCCTGCGTACGGCGAAGACCGCGATCGACGGCGAGGCCCCCAAGCTGCGTACCTGGGCGGCCGAGCTGCGTACGGCGATGGAGAAGCTCCAGATGGACACCTCCTTCGCGCAGCGCAACGTGAACGAGGGCTTCTCCGGTGGTGAGAAGAAGCGGCACGAGATCATGCAGCTCGAGTTGCTCAAGCCGAAGATGGCGATCCTCGACGAGACCGACTCGGGCCTCGACATCGACGCGCTGCGAGTCGTCAGCGAGGGCGTCAACCGGGTGCGTGAGTCCGGCGACACCGGCCTGCTGCTGATCACCCACTACACCCGCATCCTGCGCTACATCAAGCCGGACTTCGTGCACGTCTTCGTCGCCGGCAAGATCGTTCAGGAGGGCGGCCCGGAGCTCGCCGAGCAGCTCGAGGCCGAGGGCTACGAGCGCTACGTCGGCACCCGCGTCTGACCTTTACGGAAAGAGCACAAACGATGACGTTCGACGTGGCCCGGGTCCGAGCCGACTTCCCGATTCTCAGCCGGGAGGTCAACGGCTACCCGCTGGTCTATCTGGACAGTGCGAACACCTCACAGAAACCGGTGCAGGTGCTCGACGCCATGCGCGTGCACAACGAGCGGCACAACGGCAACGTGTCTCGCTCGGTGCACACGCTCGGCACCGAGGCCACGTCGGCGTACGAGCTCGCCCGCGCCAAGATCGCGGCGTTCATCGGCGCGGGGACGCCCGATGAGATCGTCTTCACCAAGAATTCGACCGAGGCGATCAACCTGGTCGCCCACTCGCTCGGACAGCACCTGTCGCTGAAGGCCGGCGACGAGATCGTGATCTCCGAGATGGAGCATCACTCGAACATCGTCCCGTGGCAGCTGCTGTGTGAGCGGACCGGCGCCACGCTGCGCTGGTTCGGGACCACCGACGAGGGCCGGCTCGACGAGTCGGTTCTCGGCGAGCTGATCAACGAGCGTACGAAGATCGTCTCGATCGTGCACATGTCGAACGTGCTCGGCACGATCAACGACGTGTCGCGGATCGTCGCCCGGGCACACGAGGTCGGCGCGCTGGTGCTGCTCGACTGCTCGCAGTCGGTGCCGCACCTGCCGGTCGACGTCCGGGCGCTGGGTGCCGACTTCATCGCGTTCACCGGGCACAAGATGCTTGGACCGACCGGCATCGGTGTGCTCTGGGGCAGGTACTCGCTGCTCGCGGAGATGCCGCCGTTCCTCGCCGGTGGCTCGATGATCGAGACGGTGACGATGGCCGGCACGACCTACGCGCCGCCGCCGGCCCGTTTCGAGGCCGGCACCCCGCCGATCACCGAGGCGATCGGCTTCGGCGCCGCCGTCGACTACCTCGAATCGATCGGCATGGCGGACGTCCGGCGCCACGAGATGGAGCTCACGCGCTACGCGATCGACACGCTCGACGAGCGCTACGGCGACGACATCACGATCCACGGGCCCGACAACGTCGAGGTGCGCGGTGGCGTATTGAGCTTCGCCTTCCGCGGCATCCATCCCCACGACCTCAGCCAAGTGCTCGATCAGCGCAATGTGTGCGTGCGCGCCGGACACCACTGCGCCAAGCCACTGATGCGCGTGCTCGGGGTCAACGCCACAGCGCGGGCGAGCCTCTACCTCTACAACGACCGATCCGACGTCGATGCGCTGGCCGATGCGCTCGACG
>DASRYP010000615.1:0-4965 GCA_035687165.1 Actinoplanes sp.
GATCGACTTCGTGCGGGCGGTCCGGCCCAGGCGGGCCTACGCGCTGCACGACTTCCTGCTGACCGAGGTCGGCGCGCGCGTCTCCGACCAGCATCTCGAACGACTCTCCGGCACGAAGTACGCGCACGTCGCGCCCGGCACTAGCATCGCCTGACGTGCCCAGTGCCACCGATGACCTGATCCAGCGGCTCTACGAGTCCCCGCCGGAGGGCTTCGTCGCGGCCCGTACCGCCGCGGTCGACGAGGCTCGCAGGTCCGGCGACAAGGCGACCGCCAAGCGTCTCGCCGCCCTCAAGAAACCGACCGTGGCCGCCTGGGTGGTCAACCTGCTCGCGCTGCGCCGGCCCGAGCTGATCGACGAGCTGGTCGAGCTGTCCACCGCGCTGCGCGAGGCCCAGCGCGGCCTGGACGGCACGGCGCTGCGCGAGCTGACCAACCAGCGCCGCCAAGTGGTGGCGGCCTTGGTCACGGCCGCGAGCACCTTGGCCCGGGCCGAGGACCCGTCGGCCAAGCTGCCACTCGGTGAGGTCGAGGCGACGCTGACCGCCGCGCTGGCCGAGCCCGGGATCGCGGCCCAGGTGCGCACCGGCCGGCTGATCCGGGCCGCCACCTACGCCGGCTTCGGCGAGGTGCCCCGGCCCCGGCTGCGGCTGGTCACCGACGACACCGACGTCGAGGAGCTCACCCAGGCGAAGGGCGGGCACGAGGACCGGGACGGGGACGAGGGTCGGGACGGGGGCGACGGCGCCGAGGTCGTGGAGTTCCCGCAGCCGTCGGCCCGGGAGAAGGCCGCGGCCGAGCGTCGCAAGCGGGAGAACGAGCAGCGCCGGCGCGAACTCCGCCGGGAGCTGTCCACCGCGCAGGCGGCCGAGAGGCGGGCCGACGACCAACTGGATCGCGCCGAGAAGGCTGAACGTGACGCTGGTCACGTTGTCGAGGATCTCGACGCTGAGCTGGCCGAACTGGAACGGAGGCGTACCGAGGCGCAAGCCGACGTGGCCCGGCGCAAGCAGGCCCGCCGCCTCGCGGAACGGGAGACCGCGGCGGCCCGCCGACAGGTCGGTGACGTGCAGGCGGCCCTGGAGGATCTTGAGTCCGGCGATCCGGATTGACGGTCCTCGTCGGACCGGACCGGAAGAGTGTTTTCCAGAACCGGTCAGGGAGAGCAGAATCGGGCGGGTGACACCCGAACAGGCTGCCGCCAACGCCAAGACGGGACTCGCGACGATCGTGGGCGCCTTTGCCGAGTCGCCCCAGACGCTTCGTCGTGCCCGTCTACTCGGCCTGTCCGGCTGGGCTTATCACGTCTCCGCGCGGGCGGGCGCGCTCGGCGACGTCCGTCCCGAGACTGTCGCCGCTTCGATCGGCATGATCGCCCCCGAGGCCGTCATCGACGGCTGGGAGGCGACGGCCAAGACGTCCGCGCCGATGGAGGTAGCCACCTGGCACCTCCACGAGCTCTGCACCTGGGGCGCCGAGCAACTCGGCGGCTTCCCCCGGCTGACCCGGTTGCACGAGCTCACCCGGCGGGTGGTGACCGCGGTCGACTACGCGGCACTCCCGCTCTTCGCCGCGTGGCGGGCGATGCCGGTGCCCGAGCAGGTGCCCGGCGCGCAGGCCGGGGTGATGCTGCACCTGTTGCACGAGCATCGGCTCGGTGTGCAGCTGGTGGCGGTCCGGGCGGCTGGGCTCACCCCGTTGCAGGCGATCATCGCCGGTCCCGAGGGCGAGACGGGGGCGGTGGCCTTCGGCTGGCAGCCGCCCTATCCGCCGGCCGGTCCGATCGTCCGGCGTCTGATGTGGGCCGAATCGGTGGCCGACGCGATGGCTGGGCAGGCATACGCCGTTCTCGACCTGGGCGAACGGGTCGAGCTGATCGGCCTGCTCGAATCGCTGCGCCACCGCCTCGCGCAGTAAGGGCCACCACCTCGTGCACCAGGGGCCACCACCTCGCGCAATCGACGCCCTAACCCTCGGGTGACGCTGTGCCTGTGGGACGACGGCGCAGATCCTCGACGTAGTCGTCAGGGGCACCCGCCTTCTCCGCGGCGTTGGCGATCTCGCTGAGATACCACGCGGTGGGCATGCCGCCCTCGTAGCCGTCGAAGACGTAGACCCAGGCGCTGAACTCACCCTCAAGTGTCGATACACGCACGGTGAGCTTCTGGTACGCGCCGGCGGTCACGCCCTCGACCTCGTCGAGTTGTGACGCGTCCCACGGATGCACATCGTAGAGGGAGACGAAGACGCGGTCTCCCGGCGACTCGGCGATGGTCGTGACGGCACCTTCCCAGCCCATATCCCCCTCACCGGCAAAGGTCAGGCGCCAGCCTTCAATCCACCCCACGCCAACCATGGGCGAGTGCGGACAGTAGGCCCGCATGCGGGCCGGGTCCAGGTTTGAGCCATACGCGGCGTAATGACGCACGGCGATGACGATAGCCGGATCTGGCGGTGGTGGAGAATACAAGCAGTGCGTGTCGGCACATCTGCCACGCGGGAGGGTTGGAACGTCGTGAGTCGGATCGTGATCATCGGTGGGGGACCGGGCGGGTACGAGGCGGCCTTGGTCGCCGCGCAGCTCGATGCGGAGGTCACCCTCGTCGAAGCGGACGGACCGGGCGGCGCCTGTGTGCTGACCGACTGCGTGCCCTCCAAGACCTTCATCGCGAGCTCCGAGGTGATGACCGGCTATCGGCACAACGAGCGCTTCGGCATTCGCTCGTCCGGCCTCGACGGCGTGTCGGTCGACGCGGTGGCGGTCAACCAGCGGGTCAAGAAGCTGGCGCTGGCCCAGTCCAGCGACATTCAGGCCAAACTGGTCAAGGCCGGGGTCGACGTGGTGCACGGCCGGGCACGCCTCGGCGAGGACACGCTGGGCCACACCCACCAGGTCCTGATCACTCCTGAGGGTTCGGAGACATACGCGGTGGAGGCCTCGACCGTGCTGCTGGCGACCGGCGCGACGCCGCGGGTGCTGGCCACGGCCCGGCCCGACGGCGAGCGCATCCTCGACTGGCGGCAACTCTACGACCTCACCGAGCTACCGTCCCACCTGATCGTGATCGGCTCGGGCGTGACCGGCGCCGAGTTCGCCAGCGCCTACCTGGCGATGGGGGTGCAGGTGACCTTGGTCTCCAGTCGCGAGCGGGTCATGCCCCATGAGGATGCCGACGCCGCGATGGCGATCGAGCGGGTCTTTCGCGAGCGCGGCATGACGATCCTGAGCCAGTCGCGCGGCAAATCGGTCGTCAACACCGGTTCCTCCGTGCAGGTCACGCTGGGCGACGACCGGGTGATCGAGGGCTCGCACGCCCTGATCGCCGTCGGCGCGGTGCCGAACACGGCCGAGCTGGGCCTGGAGGAGTACGGCGTGCAGGTCGGCGACGGGGGCTACGTGACCGTCGACCGGGTGTCGCGCACGAACGTTCCGGGCGTCTACGCCGCCGGCGACTGCACCGGGGTGCTGCCGCTGGCCAGCGTCGCGGCGATGCAGGGCCGCATCGCGATCTGGCACGCGATGGGCGAGGCCGTGGCGCCGCTGCGGCTGCGCACCGTCTCGGCCAACGTCTTCACCGACCCCGAGCTGGCGACGGTGGGCGTCTCACAGAACGACGTGGACGCGGGGCGGGTGCCGGCCCGGCAGGTGATGCTGCCGCTGACCGGCAACGCGCGGGCCAAGATGTCCGACCTGCACGACGGTTTTGTGAAGCTCTTCTGTCGCCCGGCGACAGGTCAGATCGTGGGTGGCGTGGTGGTGGCGCCCAAGGCCAGCGAGCTGATCCTGCCGATCACGATGGCGATCGAGAACAATCTGACCGTGGACCAGCTGGCCCACACGATCACGATCTACCCTTCGTTGTCCGGGTCGATCGCGGAAGCGGCCCGTCAGCTGATGCAGCACGAACTGCAGTGACGTCGGCGGCCCCGGCCGTTGCCGCTTCGGGGATCTCGATCGTGGCGTGCTGATTGCGGCCGGCGCACAGCCGGCTGGTCCTTCCGCCGCTTCTCCCACCGCCGACAATGCCGCCACCGGCAGGGATCGTGTCGCCGCCACCGGCAGGGATCTCGTCGCCACCACCGGCGGGGATCTCGCCACCACCGCCGGCGGTCGCGAGCTCGACAGCGTCTTTGCGGCCGCCGAAGAGGGCCAGTATCCAGCCGGCGGTGCCGAAGACGATCGCGGCCGTGGCGGCGATCGCGAACAGCCGCCAGGCGGACTGGGTGATCGCGGTGCCGCCGACGTGGCCGACGAGCCCGCCGTAGGTGCCCCAGGCGATCGCGGCGGCGCCGTCGTAGAGGACGAAGTTCTTCACCGGGTAGCTGCGGCGGCCGGCGTAGAAGCCGGCGGCCATCCGCCCGCCCGGCACGAAGCGGCAGAGCAGCAGGACGAGCGGACCGGGCCGGCGCAGACCGCGCGTGAATCGTTCGGCCGCTTTCTTCGTCTTGGAGATCTCCTGGGCCTCGTCGTCGTGCTTGGGCGCGTATCGAGTCCGTAACGCGGCGAACCGGCCCGTGCCCCGGTCGCTGCTGCTGCGGCCGAGCACGAAGGCGATCGAGTCACCGGTGAACATGCCGAGTGCCCCGATGAGGATCACCAACGGAAGATCAAGATTTCCGTAGACAGTGAGCGCGCCAGATGTGATCATGATCGCCTGGATGGGGACCACCGGGATCAACGCATCGATGGCGAGGAACCCGAAAAGAGCAAGGTACGCCCATGCCGGTGTTGCCATCATGGTCAACAATTCGGTCATCGGTCACGCCACCTCGCGGCTCGTTTTCGGGGCCCACGCCATTGTCGGCGGGGACACCTGAGAATGTGCTGTGTTCAGCATGCTCCCCGATCAGACCCGGTCGTCGGTGATGCCGAACACGGTAGGGCCTCGATCCCCGCGCCGCGCGCGATTTTCGGCTCGATGCCGTCTCGAAAATGGTTTTGGTCCCGATTCGTCCTTAAAATTT
>DASRYP010000616.1:0-2769 GCA_035687165.1 Actinoplanes sp.
GCCGTCCCAGCGCTCCCAGATGGTGGTGGCGCCGCGCGAGCTCATGTAACCCCAGCCGGGATAGTCCGGCTGCTGCAGGATCCGGTATGCGGTTTCGGCGTGCCCGTGGTCGGCCAGCACCGGCAGCAGGTTCTCCACCCCCATGAAGCCCACCGAGAGGTGCCCGCCACGCGCGTCGACCTTGGCCGCCAGTTTGTCAGCCACCGCCTGAGCACGGGCGGGAGGCACCAGATCGAAGGCGAGTGCGAGTACGTACCCGGTCTGGCTGTTGTTGCCCACCGTGCCGTCGGCGGCGACGAACCGGCTGGTGAAGGCGGTCGCGATCCGATCGGCCAGCGCGCCGTAACTGGTCGCCTCGGCGGTGCGGCCGGTGGCGGCGGCGATCCGCGAGACCAGCCGGGCCGACCGGCCGAAGAACGCCGTACTGCTGACGTCGTCAGGGGTGTTGTCGTCGACGTTGAGCCAATCGCCGAAAGTCTCGTGGTCGCGGATCAGGTCGGCGCCGGCGGTCGATCGGAGGTAGTCGACGTACTTGGCCAGGGCTGTGAAGTTCCGGTCGGCCGGGGCCAGATCGCCGTAGCGCTGCCAGATCGTGTACGGCACGATCACGCCCGCGTCGGCCCAGCCGGCCTTGCCCGCGCCGTCGATCACCGCGGGTGCCACGTCGGTGAACGCGCCGTCGGAGCGCTGTGCGTCCACCAGGTCGTCGACGAACTTGGTGAGCAGGCCGTGCGTGTCGAACCCGAACGCCGAGGTGGCCGCGAACGAGGCGATGTCGCCGGTCCAGCCCAGCCGCTCGTCGCGTTGCGGGCAGTCGGTCGGGACGGAGAGCAGATTCGAGCGCGCACCCCAGAGAATGTTGTGCTGAATCTGATTGACCAGCGGATCGCTGGTGGTGAACGTGCCGGTCTCGGCGCCGTCGGTCCAGGCGGCCAGCCCGGTGAGGCTGTCCGCGGTGGGCGTGCCCGGGAAACCGCTGAGCTCGACGTACCGGTAGCCGTGCACGGTGAAGTGCGGCTCGAAGACCTCGGGCACGCCGGTGCCGGCCAGCGTGAAGGTGTCGGTGGCCTGGGCGGCGCGCAGATTCGTGGTGTAGAGGGTGCCGTCGGCGTTGAGGATCTCGCCGTGCCGCAGCGTGATCCGGGTGCCGGCCGGTCCGGTCACCCGCAACCGGTTCCAGCCGGCGAAGTTCTGACCGAGGTCGGCGATCCACACACCAGGTTGGGGCTGGGTGATCGACCGGGGCCGGAACTCCTGCCGCACCCGGACACCGGGGTCGACCTGGGCGACCAGGCGGGGGAGCGCACCGCTGCGAACCGTCACCGGAGTGCTGCTCGCCCCGGTGATCCGCGCGTCCTGGTCCTCACCGTGGTAGAGGTCGTCGGCCACGACGGTGCTGGGCGCGGCGGTCCAGGAGCTGTCGGTGCGGACGTCGGAGCGCGTCCCGTCGGCGTACTCGATGCTCAGCCGGGCCGAGTACCAAGGCTGAGTGCCGTAGCGCTGACTGCCGGCGAAGCCGATGTTGCCGGCGTACCAGCCGTTGCCGAGCAGCGCGCCGAGAGTGTTGCCGCCGGGCCGCAGCTTGGCGGTCACGTCGTAGACCCGGTAGGGCAGCCGCTTGTTGTAGTCGGTCCAGCCGGGCGCCAACCGCTCGTCGCTGACCCGCTGTCCATTGAGGATGGTCTCGTGCAGGCCGAGCGCGGTCGCGAACAGCCGCGCTCGGGCGACCGGCTTACCCAGATCAAAACCCTTGCTGACGTACGGGGTGAAGTGGGGCACGGCGACCTGAGTGCCCCACGGCCCGCCGCCGAGCGGTGCGCTGACCCGGGCGGCGGACCACGACGCGTCACCGAAACCGGGCTGCTCCCAGCCGGCCGGCCCGGTCGTCGAGGACTTCCAGGCACCGTCGGTGACCACGGTGGTCGAGCCGGCCGTGAGCTTGGCGATCACGCTCGCCGGGCCGGCGGTGGTGTTGGTGCCGGCGATCGCGAGCGTGTTGCCGCCGGCCCGCAGCTGGGCGGTGACGTCGACGGTGGTGGCGCGCTTCCACGAGTCGGCGACCCGGCGCGACGAGCTGATCCGGACGCCGTTGAGCCAGACGTCGGCGGTGTCGTCGCCGGTCACGACCAGCGTCGCCGGGCTGCCGGTGGCGCTCACCTCGAACGTGCGCCGGAAGTAGCGGGATCCGGCGGGCACGGAGTTGACGGGATCACCTTCGGGATACCAGATCCAGCCGGCGCCGGTGAGGTTCGCGGTGGCGGGAGCGCCGACGAAACCGGCCTGCCATTCGGCCGCCGGGTCGAACAGGCCGGTGTCGAAGCGGGCGGCCGGGCTCCACGGACCGGGCCGGCCCTGGGCGTCCCAGACCCGTACCCGCCAGTGGTAGGTGCGGTTGCTCGTCAGGGCGGGGCCGCCGTAGGCGACGTCGACGCTCTGACCGGACGCGACCTGGCCGGAGTCCCAGACGTCGGCCGCGCCGGGGGAGGAACCGACGGCGATCTGGTACCGGCCCTGGACCTGGCCGTTGGCGGCGGAGACGAGCCGCCAGCCGAAACGCGGACGGACGGCGTCGACACCGACCGGGTCGGTCCGGCGCTCGGTGGTCAACCCGGCGAGGGTGACGGGCGAGGCGGCGTCGACGGGGGCGGCGACTTTGCGGGCCCACGGCCCGGTCCCGTACGCGCCGAGGTCTTTGGCCTGGACCCAGCTCTCGGGAACGGAGTTGGCGCCTTGCCACGCGGTGTCGGTGACGAGGTCGACCGTGCCGGC
>DASRYP010000617.1:0-10137 GCA_035687165.1 Actinoplanes sp.
AATCTGGGCACTCGGTGTGGCGTTGTGGCGTCGACTCGCGGCCTTCAAGGTCTTGTCAGCTGGCTCAACGCTGGACGGACTCAGCTGGCTCAGCGCTGACGGGCTCAGCTGGCTCAGCGCTGACGGCCCCCACCCGGTCAGGTCGTCGCCGGGTGGAACCATCGCCAAGCCCTGCCACAGCAAGAGGACTTCCAGCCAGTCCGCCTCGGCCGGGGTCAGTGGGCGCTCGGACTCGTAGCCGGTAAGGAATTCCGCGCGAACCTCAGCCGGCACCGGACCCCAGTTGTGGTAGCGGGTGCCGAGCAGGACCGCCGCGCGGGCCAGCTCGACCAGCCGGTGCTCGTGCCTGGCCTCCTCGAAGTCGATGACGGCGACGATCTCGCCGTGGGCACACAGGATGTTGGCGGACCGGAAATCGAAGTGGACGAGCTGCCGGGGAAACTCGTCGGGTGGCGCGCTGGCCACGAGCTTGCGCAGCGTGTCGCGAGCTGCCGGCGGCAGATGGCCGGCGCGGGTGTCGAGCCATCCGGCGATCCGGGCCTTCAACGGCTGGGACGGCGCTCCGAGCGCGGGCATCCGCTCGGCGTTCGGGTATGCCGCCAGTGCGTCCTGCAATCGGGCCAGTACGGCGCCGGCCGCCCGCACCTGATGGAGATCGGTGGTGTCGAGGAGGTCGCCCGCGATTTCGCGCTGCACGCCGATCGAGACACGGTCGACCTCGACCTGAAGTCCGCCGTCTCGCGCGGGCACCGGTTCCGAAACCGGCAGTTCCCGGCTGTGGAGCCAGCTCGTGAGGCGCGCTGTCTCTGCCAGACGCGGGAAACGGTCAGGCGCTACCGACCACTTCGCGAGCAGCCGACCGGACGGCGTGCCGACCCACGCCAGCGCGTTGCCGTCGCTCATCACGATCCGATTGCAGGAGTCGATGCGAACGCCCCAGTGCTGGTCCAGCGTGTCGGCGACCCAGCGGCCGGCCGCCTGCCCGTCACCGAAGCCGAACCGTTCGTCGAGCGTCTGCCGGGGGTCCAGGGTCTCCCACAACATCTCCAACACCGGTGCCTGCGATTCGGCCATGCGGCATATCCCAGCACAGAGGTTGCGGACAAGGAACTGGACCAGCGGCGTACCAGCGCGTCCGGGGCCTCCACCGCGAACCCGCCACCAGGTCGGTGACCTGGCACATCCGCTACGCCGAACGGCCGCACCGAAGCCTCCTGAGCCGGGGTCGCATCCCAGAACGGCGAAAGGACCTCGCGACGGGCCGGAGCGGATCATGCTGGATCCGGGCACGGTCCGATGATCCGGGCGACGGCCGGACCGTTCCAGCGCTGACGGTGGATGTACGCCGGGCTTCGGGAGGTACTGTGATGACCGCACACGCACCGGGATTCTTGGGCCGGTGGATCTCGCACCGCCCGATGAACACCAAAATCCTGTTGATCATCGCGATCCTCGCGGCGACCGTTCTCAGCCTCGGGATGCTGTCACTGGCCCGCATGGCGACGCTCGACGCCAAGGCCAGTCTGCTCTATTCCGGCAGTGTGCTCGCAGTGGAGCACATCAAAGACATCGATGCGACCACCGAGCGATCCCGTAGCACCACCTTCAGCTACGTGATATCCAACGACGAGTCGAAGCAGGCCGGCTACGCCCAGGCGCTCAAGGACGACGACGCGACGTTCGCGGCCCTCACCACGCGGTACCAGTCCGAGAGTATCGCTCCGGAACTGGTACCCCGCTGATCGCGGCCTTCGCCGAGTTTCAACGTGACCGTGGGGCGATCATCGCGCTTGGGCAGCGTAGCGACTACAACGGGGTCGATCGGCTCCGCGCGACCACGGTCGATCCCGAATATGTCAAGTTCTCGGCGATCATCGACGACCTCGCGGCCAAAGAGATAGCGGGCGCGAAGAACACCGCGGCCTCCGCTGTGACGCGTCGCTTTCGTTGAGGATGTAGCGGTCACTCCCGATGAGGACGATCATCGCGGGTTTGGTCTTCACGCTGACGGCCAAGTCGTCGCGGTGACGGTAGGTCGTGCTCACGGTGACGCCGCCGCGAGGGCACAGTGATCCCCTTCAGCCCCGATGTTGATCATCGAAATGGGGGTCGGCCAGTAACCGCCCACCGGTGAACACTCCGATCAGGGCCCACCCGTCGACCTCGCGCCCCCATCGGTGCCGCCAGGCGAACACCGCCGCGGCGAGCGCCTCCAACGCGTCACCGAGCGCGGAGGGCTGAGGCCACGGACCGGTGGCAAGCACCTCAGGATCGAGCTGGGCGACCCGTTCGACACCCCGGCGGCGCAGCCGCTCGAGATGGTCCCGGTCACGGGCCCGCCGCAGCCAACGACGCACGGTCGAGGTGGCCCGGCCCAGGCCGGCAGCGATGCGCCGATGGCCCTGCCCGGCAGTCTTGGCCGCCAACGCGGCACCGATGACCTCGGTGGCGTCAGCCAGCCTCGGCTGGCACCACGACGGCAGCAGCACCCGCGTGGCTCGGCAGTCCCGGCAACGGCCACGGCGGGGCCGCACCACCCCCGCCGAGCCGTCCAACCGGCGCACCCGCCGCGGCCGCGCCCACGACCAGGGCCGCAACGGCCCGCCACAACGAGGGCAGCCGATCCGGCCGGCGACAAGGTCCGCCTCGGCCAGGTCCGCGTCGAGCACGACGATCACGGCGGAAGTCTGCGGTCACCAGGCGAGCCTTGTCCACCGCCCGCCACCGGGCATAGGGGTCACCTGGTGTTGCCGTCCGCACTCGCACCGTCCGCCCGGCACGGTCCGAACCCGCGTCTGCCCGCCCGCACCACGAGGACGCCGCCGAACCACCGTCTGGGCCGTCGCTCGCCCATCATCGTTTGTCGGCCCGGTGATGACGAGCATCAACCACTCCACCGGCGGTCCGCGTCCTCACCGTCAACGACGAAAGCGGGCTGGCTCGTCCTCATCCAAGGTGCGGCGGGACACTCCGCGCATGCGACCTACGTCAGCGCCCGTACCACGACCATCACGGTCCTGGTCATCGGTCTGCTGCTGGCGGTGGCGTTCGGGGTGTTCGTCGGGCGCAGCATCGTCAGCGCGCTGCGGCGGGTGTCGGAGTCGGTCGCCGCGCTCGCCGGCCGCGACCTGACCCGGACGACCGGGGTGACCAGCCGCGATGAGATCGGCCGGATGGGTCAAGGACTGGACGCCGCGACCGCCGGACTGCGCGCGACCGTCGGACAGTTGAGCGGCAACAGCCGGACGCTGGCGGGGGCCGCGACCGAGTCGGCGGCGGTCACCGCCCAGATCGCGGGCAGCGCGGAGCAGGCCAGTTCCGGTGCGGTCCGGGTCGCCTCCGCCGCCGAGGAGGTATCCCGCAACATCGCGACCGTCTCGGCCGGCTCGGAACAGATGGGGGCCTCGATCCGGGAAATCGCCACCATCGAGGCCGCCCGGGCCGGTGAAATGGGCAAAGGCTTCGCCGTGGTCGCCGCCGAGGTCAAGGATCTCGCCCAAGAAACCGCCAAGGCCACCGAGGAAATCTCCCACCGGGTACACGGTATCCAGAACGACACCGGCGGCGCCGTCGACGCGATCGGAAAAATCACCGACATCATCGAAAAGATCAACGGCTACTCGGCCACCATCGCCTCCGCCGTCGAGGAGCAAACCGCAACGACCAGTGAGATCAGCCGCAGCGTCGCCGAGGCCGCCAACGGCGCCGGCAACATCGCTACCAACATCGCCGGAGTCGCCTCCGCCGCCCAGGCCGCCGACACCGGCGTCGGCCAATCACAGGCCAGCGCCCAAGAACTCGCCCGCATGTCCGAAGAACTCCGTCAGACAGTCGCCCAGTTCACGGTATGACGATCGCCCAGTTCACGGTGTAACGATCGCCCGCTCCCGAAGAAGGCTCGAGATTCACGGCCACTGATGGCAGCCGTGCCACCGCGTCTCGCCGCGGGACGCGGTCAGTTGAACGGGGGGCGGTTCACGCCGAAGCACTCGTGGACGGTGGAGATGCCGAGTTCGGTGCGGACCACGAGGGTGGCGACGGTGGTCAGCACCACGGCTACGCCGGAGAGGCCCCAGAAAAGCTGGTGGGCCGGGTCCAACAGGGCGAAGAGGCCGCAGAGGGCCAGCGCGAGCGCGCTGACGCCGGCCGTCATCTGTAGTTCGCGGATGAGGACGTGCAGGGTGCGGTGGGCGTCGGCGGCCTCGCCGAAGTGGGAGGGCGGGGAACACTTGTCGGTCACCCAGAAGCCGATCAGGATGCCGGACCAGAAGGCGGCCAGCCAGAAGTTCCAGGCGCGGGCGTTGCCGAGAAAGAACGCGGCCGGAATCTCCAAGCCGGCGATAGCGAAGGGCAGGAGCGAGTCCAGGAAGGACGGGGCCCAGCGCAGCAGGATGCTCTGCGTCAGATACCAATAGAACACGCAGACGAAGAGCAGCAGCAGGGCGATGCTCTGGGCGCAGACGAGCAGGCCCGGCTTGGCGAACGTGTTCTGGGCCAGCAGGGCGAGCGCGACGCCCTGGATGATGCCGATGATCGTGATGAAGCCGGTCGCGGAGACCTCGATCGAGCGGCGGATCAGCACGTCGCGGGTCAGCGCCTCGATCGCCTCGCCCCGAGCGGCCGAAGACGGAGACGACGAACGCGAGGACAACGTACGCGGGGACAACCTACGCGGGGACGACGAACGCGAGGGCGGGGAAGGCTGGGACGACGAACGCGAGGACGGGGAGCGCGAGGACGGGAGGCGGGACGAGGACGAGGACGAGGAGCGTGAGGGTGGGACCAGGGCGCGCGAGGACGGCGGCAGAACGGGATCGTCGTAGGAGTGACGAGGTGACGCTACGAAGCCGGCCCGGCTCTCGTAGGTCACGGAGTCGGTCGCGTGTCGTTGTCGTCGCGTTCGGGCGAGATCTGGGTATTCCGCTGCCACGAACCATATCCTGCAGCGCCGGTCAATAGCTGTTAAAGGGTTGGCGAATGCTCGCTTGACAAATCGCGAAAATCTTCATCTCCGCAGCACAACACGGTCACCAACGAATCAATGACTAATGATCTAGGAATGCGCGAAGCTGACTGGTCAGCCGTGCGGGAATCGGACGAAGAACGGAAGAATCGGCATCGCGAATCGCTTTCCGTGGCGTGCCGGTGACGACCAGTTCCGGTGACTGGCGAGCCTCAAACACGGAGCGTAAGCCTTGGCGTCTACGAACCGACGCACAAAGACACAAATGGGGCGGTCCCGACGGAGGCGCTCCAGCATCGTTGGCAGTCGATGTGATGCACCTGACCTCCGCGAGCCGTCTCGCATCGGCAAGTGGTGCCGACGGCGTCAACTGCCGCTACGCGGCGTCCGACATCACGTGGCACTGACCCCGTCCCGAGGGCCGTTCGAGGACTGAGAGCCGCTCGAGGACTGAGAGCCGCTCGAGGACTGAACTTCGTTCGAGGGCAGCGAGTCCATGAACGAGCTCACCGAGAACACGGCCCGGCCGGCTCCGGCCGGGCCGTATCCGGGCGGGCTGGACAGGCCGTTGGCCTCCATGACCGCGCGGTACGTCTCCAGCAGCCGCACATGGTATTCCAGCGGCGCACCGTCGGGGTTGGTGCGGCCCAGCGGCGTGGTCGGCTCGGGGCACCAGGTGGTGAAGCGCGGCGTGATCCCCCGCGACATGAAATATTGCAGGCCCTCGGCGGTGGAGTCGATCGCCTCGTGCACGTTGGTGAAGCCGTGCGGCGCGGCCATCTCGACGCCGGCCACGAAGTTCGGGATGACGTTGCGCGGACCGAAGACCTCGGCCGAGTCGAGGATGCGGCGGTGCCACTCCTCGCGGCCCACGTAACGTTCCTTGCCGGGGCAGTAGAGCTCGAACAGCGTCTTGTCCCACACCTCGTAGTTGGGGTGGTAGATCTGGATGCCGTAGTCCTTGAACCGCTGCACGTCGGCCCGGGGCAATGCCTGCGCGACGACCTTGCCGATCCAGCGTCCCGGGAACCGCTCCTCGATCGCCTCGGCGTACTGGCCGTAGAAGTCGGCCTCGGACTTGCCGCCGATGTGCGTGGTGATGCTGCCGCCGGTGAGCGTGTACGCCTTCGACGCACGGCTGGTGTCGTGCTTGTCGATGATCTCGAGGGCTTCCAGGATCTCGTCGATCGGCTTCACCCCGGTGTACGGCCGACCGGCCGCCTTGTGCTGGCGCCAGTTGTGGTTGATGTCGCAGTACTGGCATTCCTCCTTGGCGCCGAAGTACTGACACACGCGGAACGCCGTCAGATAGATCAGGTAACCCCACTGGATCGTCGGGGCGACCTCCATCACCGACTTGCCGTTGGCCAGCGTGTGGCGGTAGTAGTCGGGCATCGGCGGAAGCCCGACGTCGGCGATCGGCGCACCGTCCAGGTGCAGGCGCAGCCGACCGTCGTCGCCCGTCCGCACCCGATAGGGCGAGCTGGGATTGATGCGGACCGACACGACCGTACGGCGGAGGTCGTAGGGACCGCCGGTGAGCACGATCTCCTCGGGCGGGCGGCGCAGCGCGGCCGACCCCAGCTCGGGCAGGGTGCGGTGGTCGAAGGAGAAGATGAAGTACGACTTCGGCTTGACGTCGCCGTGCTCGTTGTCGGTCAGGGCCGAGTCATCGAAGGCCATGCCCCCGCGGAGCAGATCCTCCTTGATGACCGCCTCACGCGGCACGTGCGGGAATCGTCCCATCAGATCTTCGACGACCTCGGTGCGCGACGGCATGTGCCCCTCCGGATCCACCACGACTTGACGGTTCATCTTCCCTCGCCGTCGGCGGCGCGTCCAAGGGACCCGGAATTGATGCGCGATCGATCACGTCCGGTTGCGGGCGCAAGCATGATGCGCCCATCCGCCTGAGATGACCGGTCAACACCGCCGGGCGGGACAGTGCGAGGGCGGTCACAGGTCGAAAACAGCAGTTCGTGGGTAGGGCTGGGTAGGGACCATTCCCAGCGACGACTCGCGGAAGGTGCACCTCATGAACCTCGCTTCTTTGCGCCCCCTGTTCGACCGCCCCGGCTCGTGGGTCTCCGTCTATCTCGACGCGACCCGCAGCGAGCAGAAAGCCACCCACGAGATCGACCTGCGCCTGCGAGCCATGCGGGACCAGCTGGTCGCGCAAGGCGCCGACGCGGCCGTCATCGACGCGGTGGAAGACGCCGTCCGCGAGCGCCCCTACGAGCACGGCCGGTACGGGATCGCCGTCTTCGCCCAGGGCACGGACGTCGCGCTGGTCGAATCCATCTCCACGCCCCCGCCATCGGAAGCCGCGTTCTTCGAGCCGTTCCCGCACGTCATGCCGCTCCTCGCCGCGCGCGGCGAGGAGGTCCCGTACGTCCGGGTGCTGGCCGACCGCGGCGGTGCCGACGTCGACGCACTCGCGGTCGGCGGAGCGCCCCGGCACGAGAAGGTCAAGGGCAGCGAACAGTACCCGCTCCACCTGGCCAAGATCGGCGGCTGGTCGCATCAGCGCTTCGAGCACTCGGTCGAGAACGTCTGGAAGCGCAACGCGGGGGACGTGGCGGCCGCGGCATCCGAGCTGGCCGACGACGTCGGCGCCGAGGTCATCGTGGCCGGCGGAGACGTCTTCGCCGTCGAGGATCTGATCGCGAAGCTGCCCAAGCGGTGGCAGGGCCGCGTGGTCCGGACCGAAGCCGGGTCGCTGGGCCCGGGCGCCGACGAGCACGCCCTGGACGAGGTGACGACCCGGGCGATCACCGAAACCGCCGGCAAGCACGTGCAGGACGCAATCGACCGGTTCCGGATGCAGCAGGGCGAGGGCAGCGGGAGCACCGGGCTGACCGACGTGGTGACCCGCCTGCAGCGCGGCCAGGCCGACACCGTCCTGCTGGTCAACGACGAGTCCTCGACCGACAAGCTGTGGGTCGCGCCGGACGACCCGACGCTGATCTCGGTCGACGAGCAGCCGCTGCGCGAGGCGGGCGTTCAAGATCCGATCCAGGTACGGGCCGATGCCGCGCTGGTCCGGGCGATCGCCGGCACCGGGGCTCAGCTGATCCTTGTCGGTCCCGGAGAGGTCAAGCTCGACCACGGCATCGGCGCGGTCCTGCGCTACGCGGACGGCCACAGCGCTTCTTAAACTCCGGCTAGCCGGTAGTGCGGTTGGGTGCTTGCCGGGACGACTCGCGGGCCGCTGGACGGCAAGGTCAACAGGCATGACAACCCTTTCGTACGCACCCCGGCTCGCCGAGGCCGAGCCGGTCGGCCGGACCGTCGGCGGCCGGTACCGGCTCCGCTCGCAGCTGGGACGCGGCGGGATGGGCACGGTCTGGCTGGCCGACGACGAACTGCTCGGCCGCCCGGTCGCGATCAAGCAGGTGACCTTCGAGGTCGGCCGGACGGCCCGGGCCCGCGCGCTGGACGAGGCGCGGGCCGGGGCGAGCGTCAACAGCCCCGGCACCGTGCGGATCCTGGACCTGGTGCGCGACGGCGAGCAGCCGTGGATCGTCATGGAGGCGCTGAGCGGGCGCACGCTGGCCGCGACGGTCAAGCGGGACGGGCCGTTGCCGGTCGAGCGGGTACGGCAGATCGGGCTGCGGCTGTTGGACGCGTTGGAGGCCGTGCACCGGGCGGGGATCGTGCACCGCGACGTCAAGCCGGCGAACATCCAGCTCGGCGCGGACGGTCGGGTGGTGCTCATCGATTTCGGCATCGCCTGGTCCCCCACTGCCACGGCGGAGGAGCTGGACGACGGCTTCGAGGGCGGCGGCCCCGCCTGGGAAAGCAGCGCAGTCTTCGAGGGCAGCCCCGCCTTCGTCTCGCCGGAGCAGCTGCACGGAGCTCCGCCGGAGCCCGAGAGTGACCTGTTCTCGCTGGGTGCGACCTTGTTCGCGGCGGTCGCGGGGCGGTCGCCGTTCGACCGGGGGGACCTGTTCGCCACAGTCCTCGCGGTGACCGAGGCGACGCCAACGCCGTTCCGCAACGCCGGCCCGCTGGCCCCGGTCATCACGGGCTTGCTGGAGGCGGACCCCGCCCGCCGGTGGACCATCGAGCAGGCCCGCGCGGCCCTGCTCGCGATGGCTCCGCTCGCCGTGACACCGCTCGCGACCTACCCAGGCCTGGACTGACGGCCGGGGGATCACGCCGCGCGACGGGGATCCCCCCGGGGACGTCAGGCGGTGCGATTGGGCACCAGGCCGTGCGGGTCGAGCACGTACTTCTTGGCCGCGCCCTGGTCGAAGTCCTGATAACCCCGCGGCGCCGCGTCGAGCGGGATCGCCTGGGCGTTGACGAACTCGACGTCCGGACCTCCGTCGATCACCTCGCCGGTGATCTCGTGACCGAGCACGAGGACCTCGGGGGCGGTGGTGCGCCCGCCATGTTTCTCGTGCGGCGGGAGAAACAGAACCGTCGATTGTGACAAGACCCGCCTATTGCGACATCTGGTCGGAACCGTCGGCGGCGATGGCGACTGCCTGCCTGGCAGAGATCATGGTCGATGCATTGACATGTGCCTGAAACGGATTTCACACTGGCGCGAAACGCGAACCGCGGCGCTGCATCTCGATCTGAGCATCCCGAACTTCGGTCTGCAGGAACACATGCCGCACACCGCCGAGACCGACCGGGTGTTCCCGCACGCCTACCGCTCCTCCGCCGGCCTGATGCATCCGGGCGACGAGCCGGGGCTGGGGGTG
Organism: Actinoplanes sp.; assembly: GCA_035687165.1. Lineage (GTDB taxonomy): Bacteria > Actinomycetota > Actinomycetes > Mycobacteriales > Micromonosporaceae > Actinoplanes. The sequence goes on from DASRYP010000617.1 coordinate 9,679, forward strand.
GACATCGACGAGGAACTGGCCGCTCGATACCCGTACCGGCCCGCGTCCTTGCCGGTCAATCGCCTGGAGGACGGCACTCTGCACAGCTGGTAGATGGATCTTGACTTTGTTTCTCCCCGATGACAACGTTGTCACGAAATTCGTCAAGATCGACACGAGGAGTGCCGTGCTCAGTCGATTCACCAGGCGACGGGCCCTTGCCGTCGTCGCCGGGACAGCCGTGACCGCAGGTCTCGTCCTGGCCGCCACCACCCCGGCGCAGGCCCACCCGGCCGACCCTTCGGTGGTCTCCGGCAACGCCCGCTTCCAGGTGCTCTCCCCGACGCTCATCCGCACGGAGTACGCCGACGACGGCCACTTCGCGGACGCGTCCACCTTCAACGTGATCGGTCGCGAGGACTTCGCCCCGGTGCGCTTCACCAAGCGCACCGACAGGGGGTGGCTCACGATCGACACCGG
>DASRYP010000618.1:0-7541 GCA_035687165.1 Actinoplanes sp.
CGCGCCTACAACGCCACCAGCCTCTCCACCCCGATCAGCGCCGACGGCACCACCGAGCTCGGCGACACCCTCGGCGGCGAAGACTACGAGTTCGAGCTGGCCGAGACCCGCGTCGCACTGGGCCCGGCCCTCGCCACCCTCGACGAGCGCGAGCAGAAGATCCTCACCCTGCGCTTCTACGGCAACCTGACCCAGTCGCAGATCGCCGACCAGATCGGCATCTCGCAGATGCACGTCTCCCGCCTGCTCACCAAGGCGCTGACGAAGCTGCGCGGCCAGCTGGCGGCCGACACCCTGTAGGGCACCGAGTTTCGTGGCCGGCCCGGTTCGGGCCGGCCACGAATTGTTCCCCAGAAAGGGTGTCCCCGGCGGGGACCTGCCATCGTTCTGCACGACCACCGCAAACCCCGGCCACACTCGATCGCAGACCTCGGCTGGTGGCAGCGGGAGGACCGTAACCACAAGCGGATAGCCACTCCACACGTTGACGCCGCAAGAACCCGGCTACCGTTGACGCGATGTCTCCTACAGCCGACCTCCCGGGATTCCTCCACGGTGTCGCCCCCATCCTCGACCGCTGGGGCTACCTCGCGGTCGCTGGAGTCATCGGGGTCGAGAGCTTCGGAGTGCCCGCACCAGGGCAGACGATCATGGTCGCCGCGGCAATCTACGCGGGCGCCGGCCGACTGAACATCGTCGCCGTCGCCGCCATCGCGTTCGTCGCGGCCGTGATCGGCGACAACATCGGCTACTGGATCGGGGTACGCGGCGGCCGCAAGGTCGCGCTTCGCTGGGGGAGGTATGTTTTCCTCACCCCGGAACGGCTCGCCCGCGCCGAGGGCTTCTTCGCCCGTCGCGGCGGCCGGGTCGTCCTGGTCGCCCGCTTCATCGACGGGCTCCGCCAGTTCAACGGCGTGATCGCCGGGATCACCGCGATGCCGTGGCGCACCTTCCTGCTCTACAACGCGATCGGCGCCGCCCTGTGGGTCGGCTTCTGGACGACGATCGCCTACCTGCTGGGCACCCACCTCGTCGAGATCATCGACCACGCTCACAAATATCAGTGGTGGGCCATCGCGGCGGTCGTGGTCGCCGCGGCGGCGTACGTGGCACTGCACGTGCGCCACATCCGCCGCAGACGCGCCCGCAAGGCCGAGGCGGCAGCGGTCCACGACACAACTCCATGACGATTGCCTTGCTCAGGTGTGGGTAGGGCACAGGTGAGACGGAAGGGAGATGCCGTGACCAGCAAGCAGCTCGACCGCCGCCGGGAGCAATCCGCGGCTGCCAAGAACGCCGCCGAGCGGACCAGGACAACCGTGACCGAGCTGGATAACCGCCTGCGCACCAACGCCGAACTGACCCAGCAGCAGACCCAGGCGCTGCGCAACGCCGAGGCCGAGATCAAACGGCTCCGGCGGTCGTTGAAGACCCAGGCACGCGACAAAGAACGCCTCGACAAGGCCCATCGCAAGGCCGTTTCCCAGGCCGCGAAAGCGCAGGCCAAATCCTCCGCGATCGAGGCGAAATACGGCAAAATTCTGCTGGCCGAGATGGTCGACCGGGAAAAGGAGCGGGATCGCGCGGTACTCCAGAAGTCGTCGTCGACCCCCGCCGCCGCCCCGGTCAGCCCCGCTCTGCCGGCTGTCGTTCCACCGGTTCCCGACAAGACCGCCACCGCGGCTCCGGCAGCCTCGACCACCGCCCAGGCCACCGCCGCCCGGACGACCGCCCGCAAGGCCGCGAGCTCGGCCTCGACGACCCGGACGCGGGCTCCGCGCAAGACCACCACCGTGGTCGAGACGCCGGCACCGACCCCGGCCACCCGGCGAAGGGCACCCCGAAAGGCCACAACCTGATTTCGTACGCGTCGTCACCTTCATCAACCGCAGCGAGGGCGGCCCGGGTCTGATCGACAGTGGGCCGCCCCGAAGTACCCACTGCATGCGCCCAGCCCCGACGCCTCCCGCGAGGCCGCCACCCGTGAAGGTTTACCGGTGCCTGAGATCAACCCGTCCGGTTTCGACGTGTCCACCGTGCAGGCCGTCCTGTTCGACATGGACGGCACCCTGGTCGACTCCGACGGCGCCGTGCTGCGATCGTGGCTGTCCTGGGCCGCTGAGTACGGTGTCGACGGCCAGGAAGCCTATGAGATGGCGCACGGCAGCCCCAGCGCGTCGACCGTCCGCAAGCTGCTCCCCCACCTCGACGAGGCCGCGACGGTCCTGGCCACGGCCCGCCAGCTCGAACTGCAGTACGACGACCTCTCCGACGTGTCCGCGACGCCCGGCGCCCCCGAACTCCTCGCGCGGCTCACCCGCGAGGGCCTCCCGTGGGCCGTGGTGACCAGTGCCGACAGCCGGCTCGCCAAGGCCCGGCTGGCCGCGGCCGGCATCGTCGCACCGGTACTGGTGACGACCGACGACATCGCGGCCGGCAAGCCCGACCCCGAGGGTTACCTGCGCGCCGCCGAGCTGCTCGGTGTTGACCCCGCGGACTGCCTGGTCGTCGAGGATGCCGAGGTCGGGCTGGCCGCGGGGCGGGCCGCCGGCGCACACACCGCCGCGTTGCGCGGGCTCGACGGCGACCTGCGCCTCGACACTCTGGCCGACCTGACCGCGCTGCTCAGCTAGCCGCCGGTGCGTCCGGCAGGTCGTCCAGGAAGTCGGCCGTCGGCGCGAAGAACAGCGAGCCGGTCATGGCGGTCGAGAAGTCGAGAATCCGGTCGTACGTGCCGTAGGGCTCGCCCAGGAACATGCGACGCAGCATCAGCTCGGGCACGTCGGGAGTCGACGCGTACGCGATGTAGTAGGTGCCGAACTCGCCCTCCTTGACCGAGCCGAACGGCATGTTGTCCCGCAGGATCTTGAGCTCGTTGCCGTCCGAGTCCTCCACGGTGTTGAGCAAGACGTGCGAGTTCGGCGCCTTGTCCTCGTCGGGGATCTCGACGTTGTCGGCCTTGTGGCGGCCGATCGCGGCCTCCTGGTCCTCGACCTTCAGCGCGTTCCACGCATCGAGGTCGTGGATGTATTTCTGCACCATCACATAGGTGCCCCCGGTGAACGCCTCGTCCTCCTCGGCGATCACCACGGCGTGCATCGCCTTGGCGCCGGACGGGTTCTCGGTGCCGTCGACGAAGCCGAGCAGGTCACGCTCGTCGAAGTATTTGAAGCCGTGGGTCTCGTCGACGATGTCGCCCGCGCCGCGCAGCCGCTCACCGATCTTGCTGGCCAGCTCGAAACAGACGTCCAGCTGCCCGCCCCGGATGTGGAAGAGCAGGTCGCCCGGGGTGGAGGGCGCAGTGTGCTTGGGGCCCTTCCAGGCCCGGAAGCGGTGCAGCTCGGCCGGGCGTGGGCCGGCGAAGAGGCGGTCCCACAGGTCGGAACCGATCCCGGTGACGCAGGAGAGCTGGGCGGCGGGCAGCCGGAAGCCGACCGTCCGCTGCAGCGCGCTCATGTCCTCGAGCAGGTCGCGCACGGCCTGCTCGCCGCCCGGGCGGACGGTCGCCACGAGGAAGATCGCGGCGTCGGTGAGGGGAGCCAGCACTGCCTGCGAGGAGACGATCGGGGCGACGGAACGGGGCTCGGTCATGGTCCACATTTTAGGGAACCGGGACCGCGGAGGGATCCCTTAGTGATCGGGCTGACGTCGACTGATTCTCCAGGTTTTAACCATCGTGTGTCCGGGAAAGCTTCGGAACCGCGCGTTCCTCGAAGGCCTCGTGCTCGAGTGCGAGCACCTCGTCCGCGGCGGGCGGCTGAGTGCGCAGGCCCAGCATGGCCAGCCACTCGATCAACTGGCGGTGGAGGGCGTCCGGTCCGTCGATCTCGGCCTCGGTGATCGGCCAGCGGGCCGGGTGGACCAGCACGGCGTCGGTCTGCCAGCCGCCGAGCCCGCCGTGCGAGCCGACCAGTTCCTCAAAAGCCGCGACCTCCTCGGTGACCAGGTCGACGCTGCTGATCAGCACCAGGTCACCGATGTGGGCCGACTCCTGGTGGCCCAGCAGGTCGTGGCGGGCCCGCGGCCCGTACGGCAGGAGCGGATCGATGCCCTGCACGGTGCCGTCCCGCAGGCGGTTGCTGCCCGAGCCGCCGAGCGCGACCGGTCCGTCGGCGGTCTGCACGATGACCAGACCGATGCCCGGGTGCGCGGCGAGCCCGTGGACGAGCCGCGGGTAGGCCCGGTCGATCGCGGCCCGGTCGAGCCGCTCGGGAAACCGGGTCAGGTAGACCAGCGCCAGGTTGCCCGACGAGACGACGAGCAGCGGGGCGACCGGCGGTTGCGGGAAATCGGGCTCCTGGGTCGCCTCGGACTCGGCCGGGGTCTTGGGCGCGTCCGCCTCGTCGGGCGCCGAGAAACGCTCGACCACTTCGTCGAGGCTCTCCCCGTACCGCTGGCGGAACGTGGCGCCCTGGCTCTGCCCGTGGTCGGAGAGCACCACGAGGTGGTAGCGGCGGGCAGCCTCCGGGGCCAACCGCTCGAGCACGCCGAGCATGCGGTCGAGGCTTTCGAGCTGGCGCATCGACTCGGGCCGGGCCGGGCCGGCGTGGTGCGCGACCTCGTCGTAGTCGACCAGGTCGCAGTAGATCGACGGGGCGCCGCGGGCCATCTGCTCGGCGATCAGCGACACGTTCACGTCGCGCAGCAGCATCGCGGCCGGACGCAGCGCCAGGAACGCGCCGGAGCGGCTCACCCGGGGCTGCAGGTTGCGGCGGCGCTGCAGGCGGGCCTGGTGCAGCTCAGTGAAGACGTCGCCGACGCCGAGCACGAGCGCACGGGTGAAACCGTAGGGGGAGGCCATGAACGCCGCCCAGCCGCGCGCCGACCGTCCGGGCAGCGCCGCGTGGCTCACCGTGAGCAGGTTGACCACGGCGTCGCCGCTGAACGCGTTGCCGATGCTGACCCCGCCGTCGCGCAGCAGGCCCCGGCCGTCGCTGAGCCGGGGCTCGAGGATCGCCGCGTCGCGCGGGCGGTTGGTAACCATCAGCTTGCCGGTGTCCTTCTCGAACCACCGGAACGCCGGGATCTGCCGCGTCGCGCCGTGCAGGATGCCGGCCTGCGCGGCGGGCGTGGTCGACGGCAGACCGGTGTGCCAGCCGCGCATGAGATGGCTGCCGGAGCGCAGCCACTGCCCGAGCGTGGGCAGGTTGCCGGCCCGTACGGCCCAGCGCAGCACCGGCTCCGAAAGGCCGTCGAGTTGCACCATCAGCAGACCGGGCGCGCTGCCCTGGCGGGGACGGCGGAACGTGAGCAGCGGCCCCCCGGCGACCCGGGCCTGGCGCCGCCGCACGCCGCGCATGAGCCGTTTCGCCTCACGGACGAACGTGTCGTCGGTGCCGCTGTCGACCATCCAGTCGACGATCGCGGCGAAGATGACGGCCAGGATCGCGGTGATCACCAGCGAAGGCAGCCCACTGATCCGGTTGGCCGGGTCGAGTTCGAGCGCGACCACGATGACCACGACCTGGGCGACGACGCCGAGCAGCATCGCCCCCCAGCCGCCCAGCGCCACGATCCCGACCAGCAGCAGCGGGCGCAGCACGGCGCCGACCACCGCGACCAGCGCGACCAGGTTCAGCGTGCCGATAATGTCGTTACTTTCGGTGCCCGGCATGAGCCAGAGCGTCACGGTGAGCACGATGAAGGTGAGCAGCGCGCTGCGCAGCACGGCCCGGAACCGGTTGAGAATCCGACGCCAGGTCAGCAGCGGGCGCAGTTCGGCACGCCAGCGTCGCAGGGTGGGGACGTCAGGCGGCTCGTGGGGGCTGATAGCCACGGCAAAACAATCGCACAGCCCCGACCCACGGCGGCGCACCGTGCGCGGAATCACCCGGTCCGGCGGCCCACCCCAGCGGGGTGGCCCGCTTGTCACGGCCGGATAGCTTCGGAGCGGTGGCCGTCCGATTCGTCTTGATCATCCTTATCCTGCTCGGCCTGGCCGCGTGCGGGACACCCGACGACCCCACGCCCGACCCGGCGCCCCGCGCCAAGGTGGTCGGCTACTTCACCGGGTGGGGGGTCTACGCCCGCGACTTCCAGGTGAAGGACCTGGACGACTCCGCCGGCAAACTCACCCACCTCCTGTACGCCTTCGGCAAGGTCACCAAGGGCCGGTGCGCGGCGGCGGACAGCTGGGCCGACTACGAGAAGCCGATCGAGGCCGCGCAGAGCGTCGACGGTGTCGCCGACGAGGCCGCAGCACCGGCGCGCGGCAACATCGGTCAGCTCCGCAAGCTGAAGGAGAAGCACCCCGGGCTGCGGGTGCTGTGGTCGTTCGGCGGCTGGACCGGGTCGGGCGGCTTCACCGCGGCGGCCCGCGACCCCTCGGCGTTCGCCGAGTCCTGCCACGACCTGCTGACCGACCCGCGCTGGTCGGGCGTCTTCGACGGCATCGACATCGACTGGGAGTACCCGAACGCCTGCGGTGTGACCTGCGACAAGAGCGGGCCGGACGCGCTGGGGAAGGTCCTGGGGTCGCTGCGCTCGGCGTTCGGGCCGAATGCCCTGGTCACGGCGGCGGTACCGGCTGACGTGAGCAAGCTGGACGCCGCCGACTACCGGACGGCGGCGAGCGAGGCCGACTGGCTGGGCGCGATGACCTACGACTACTTCGGCACGGGCGGCGAGAAGACGGCACCGCACTCGGCTCTCAGCGCCTACCCGGGCATCCCGCGCGCGACCGCGCAGACGTCGGCCACGGTGGACAAGCTGCTGAAGTTGGGCGTGCCCGCCTCGAAGGTGCTGCTGGGGATCGGCTTCTACGGGCGCGGGTGGACGGGGGTCACGGTGGCCGAACCGGGCGCCGCCGCGGCTGGTCCGGCGGCCGGTCGCTACGAGAAGGGGCTCGAGGACTACCAGATCCTGATCAAGCGCTGCCCCCCGACGGGCACCGTCGGCGGCACCGCCTACGCGTTCTGCGGTTCGCAGTGGTGGTCCTACGACACTCCACAGACGATCAAGACCAAGATGGCGTACGCCCGTAGCAAGGCCCTTGGCGGCGCCTTCACCTGGGAGCTCTCGGGCGACACACCGCAGGCCGAACTGCTCACCGCCGTGGCGGAGGGGCTGACGGCCGCAGCACCGTCCGCGGGACGGTGACCGGGCGGTCACCGCGATGGAATGGCGTCGGCTCTAGCCCACCTGGACCCAGACGTTATCGAGGATGCCGTTGAACTGGTCGTTGTCGGCGTAGGCGCCCTTGCCGCCGATGCTCATCGGGTGATTGTTGGTGACCGAGAGGTCCCGGGGGACAGCGGTGCGGCCGCGCAGCCGATCATCGACGTGGACGGAGAGCACGGTGCCGACCCGCGAGCAACGGACGCGGTGCCAGCGGCCGTCCGCCACCGTGACCGAGCTGGTGGCCATCCGGATGCGGCGCCGCCGGTCGCCGACCAGCACGCAGCTGGGCCGACCGGCGGCGCCGTCGACCTGGAGCTTCCACTGGCTGCTCGCGGTGGAGTAGCCCTTCTGGACGACGTTCTGGCCCTTGCTCGTCTGGGCCGGGGAGAGCAACACGTCGGCCCCGTACGAGAAGTGCCGCG
>DASRYP010000619.1:0-3450 GCA_035687165.1 Actinoplanes sp.
CGCGTCACGGAGCAAGCGTGTGTGCATGCTTTGCGGCCAAGGGCACCGGCGTCAAGGGGCAGCGCAGGAGAGGACGGCCGAAGAAGAAAGCCGCGTGAACGAGCCGCGTTGTGGGTACAGAACTTCTTTTTCGCGTCGATCGTCCGGGCGAAGGGTTCCGTCCAATCAGGCCTTGCTCCCGTCTGCGCCGGCTGCCGCCACCCTGCCTCCATCAGGTCGTAAGTCACCCGGCCAAAGAGAAGGGCATCGGCCCGATCGAGGTTCTCGGTCGCGTGACGGTGCAAGTCTTCGTCCGCGAGTATTGCACGATGATCGCACCCCGGCTCGAACCTATCTGGCCCTTCGTCAGCCAACCCGATCACGGTGGGCCAATATTTCCTATCGAGAAGAATTGTTGCTTCGTCGCGCAATCCTTCAAGGTTAAAAACACCACGAGTATCCAAAGCGTCGCGGTCTACGTGTCACAGCAGGCCGCCTACAATATCAGCCCGATGCAAGCCCGCATCCTGAGCGTCAACGGGAACGGAGTGCCATCTGTTCCGATCTCGGCCTCCACTGCGAAGTTCTCCAGCGCGAAAGTCCTCGGCGCTGACGGACACTGGGTATGGGCCGCGTTTCCGACTCCCATCAACGTGACCCAAGGCACCTTCGCCTTGGAGTTGCGCGGTACAGTCGATCCATCCCTGGACCTCCCAACCAAGGTTCCGCACGTCTTCACCGCCAAGGCCGGATCGAACCCTTATCCGGACGGCAATCTCTTCAGGTTGAATTCTGTGCAAACGCGGATTTGGTGCCCGTTCCCGAGGGGCCTGGGTTGCCGAATAGGGACACCTGCAGAGCCATCATGGTGGCTTACAACCTTCAGCAATCACTCGAGACTTCTGTCGATCGAATTTTCGTACGTACGAGGTCAGCTGCGCGACCAATCGGACCGCGTCAATGGCCGACGACGAGCGACCGCCCGGTCCAGTCCGACAACGGCCACCGCACTCGCGAGCGATACCGCGGCTTTGACGACCGCGATCCTTTCATGCCCCACGCGGGGGTGTGGACGGCGCGAATGGGACGGGACGCGGGGAATGGCTCCCGGCGCTCGACGGTTCAATGATGCTAACGAATGCCGGTGAGAGCGGTCAGTCTTGACGCGCTCGGTATTCGGCACAAAGTCGAGCGACGGGCAGCCGAAACTTATGAAACCCGGGCTGCGATGCTAAGGTAGAAAGACCTAGATGCCGACACGACGGTCACTCTTGCTGCTCCCTCTGCTCGTCCTGGCGCCCCTGAGTGCCATGGGCACGGCGCGTTCCGATGTTCTTCCCATGGCGCGGTGAGTGGAAGCGCGTCCTCAGCGCCATGCCGTCCAACCACCGCTACAATTCGCGTGCGTGGCCAGCGAGGTTCTTCCCATCGCGGAAGGAGGTCGAACAATGATCCCGTACATTCAGCAGCCCAGTCTCGAGCTCGGGCCCATCAGCATCCAAGCATTCGGGGTTCTACTGGCCGCAGCCGCTCTGATCGGCTTGGCCATCTTCCGCCGCCGCTCCACGGGTGCCGGACTCGACCGCGAGGTCGGCAGCCAACTCGTGGGATGGGTCCTCATTGCTGGTTTTCTCGGAGCCCATCTCGTCGACCGGCTCCTCTATAATCTGGGCGAGACGCTGGCGAACCCGCTCAGCCTGCTCACCCCCTGGGAGGGCATCTCGTCCTACGGAGGGCTTCTCGGCGGAACGGTGGGTGCCTTGCTCTTCCTCCGTCGGCATCCGCAGGGAGAGAAAAACTGGCGCTACCTCGATGCGATCGCCTACGCACTGCCGTTCGGCTTCATCGTCGGACGCCTGGGTTGCTTTCTCGCGTTCGACCACGTCGGGGCGCCGACGGACTTCTTCCTCGGCCAAGCTTACGAGGACGGGATTGTCCGCCACAACATGGGATTCGAGGAAGCGCTGTACTGGGTCGGCATCGCGGTCGCGATGGCTGCGTTTGGGCGCACGGCACGACAGCCGGGCTTGTTCGTCGGGTTGCTCGCGGTCCTGTATGCGCCAGGGAGGTTCCTGCTGGATTTCCTCCGCGTCTCCGATGAGCGCTACGCGGGGCTCATCATCAGCCAGTACGCCTCTGTCGTGCTCTTCGCGATTGGGCTGTGGGTCCTCTGGCGAGTCATCCGGGCGCGCCGCCATCAGGCGGACGACTCGAGCAACCGGTCGGCCGTCGAGCAGCCTGGTTCGAGCTCTTCCGCGCTTTCCGGAGGGGAGAAGGTCTGATACTACCTCCGTCGAGTTGTATTTGCCTGCTCAGCGGCACGCCAAACGCTTCGGCGAAGAAGATCCCGTTGCGCACGATTCGCGGCGGCGCGTCGGCCGGGCAAACGCTCGCGGCGTGCTCCAGGAAGTAGTCAGGTTCGTGGGGTGTGTCCACCCACAAATGATCTACGTCTTCCCGATGGACGATGCCGGTGACGATCGCGCTGCTTCGCTCTACGACGGTGACATATTCCATGAGGTTGTTGTGCTTGTAGAGGACCACGCCAGTCCACTGCGCCCCCTCCACCACCGTGAACTCGTCTCGCGAGCACGTCTCCGCACCGCATCCTGTGCATACACTCTCGGCAGCAGGGTTCTGGGCCGCGACAGCACAGAAGTCGGGGCTGCCCTGGAATGTCAGCAACGACAACGGCCTCTTCTCCAAGGCGGACTTCCACATCAACCTCCGCGATAGGCTCATCACGTGTCCCGGTGGACAGACCGAGTCCTTCGATTTCGGTCAGACGGTCGTATTCGACGCCCAAGCCTGCGCGACATGATCCCTTCGCTCTCGCTGCACCAATGCTCGCGCCGACAGGGGGCGTACCGTCCACATCGCGCACGACGAGAAGCTGCAACGACGCTTGCGCAGGCAGGCGTCTTCGCCGGCTGGGCGGCAACAGCTACGAGAGCGCGTCGCCGTCGAGCACGAACTCGCGCATCTCGCTCAGCGGCAAGGCCATCGTGCCCGCTATCTTGGCACACGCAAGAACCTTTTCGACTTGCGTCGAGCGGCTGCTGTCCAGAACCTGGAAGTCATCCAGTGCCGACAACAACGGAAGCGCAAGGCCGCATGATGTCTCGTGTTTCAAACCGGTCGGCGCTCTAGCCTATCGGAGGTAGATGGAATTGGTCCATTCTGGCCCTTGCGGCGAGAATCGCTTTCTGGCAACGATCTCGGGCATGAGAAACCTCCTGGTGGCCCTGGTTGCCGTTGCGTCCGTTGGTCTCGCTGCGCCCCCAGCTCGCGCCGAACCCGGGTGGTGCAAGGCGGCAGGCGAACGCGTCGATACGCCCTCGCCCGATGACGTCCTTGGCGCCACCGATCCGCGCTGGGCGGTCTACTACATCGTCGGTGCCCTCTGCTTCCCCGACGACCAGACGAAGAAGGCCGCCGGCAAGATCGAGGAGGCGCGGCAGGCGTGGTCGA
>DASRYP010000620.1:0-5110 GCA_035687165.1 Actinoplanes sp.
ATGGATGTCCGCGGCGCGGCGACCGGCGCAGCGACGAGCGGAGCGTCCGGCACCGGGACTGCCGACTCTGCCGTCCGCTTCGTCGACGTCTTCGCCGTCTGCGAGCCACTGGAGCTCGTCGTCTTCGTGCTCGCCGGCCTCAGCGTCGACGGAGGGTCGTCCGGTCCGGGCATCGGCGTCCCGCCCGCGGCGAGCGCCGACGGAGTGGTGACGAGCGCGATCGCGCATACCCCCACCGCGATCGATTGTCGCCTGTGCCGCAGAGAAGACGTCCGCCCGGACAACTGCTCCCTCCCTGTTGAACCCCACGGTACGTCGGCCGACGCACTCGTGTCAATCCGCGCTTGGGGAGCGGCCGCCGGACGTTCCGGCGGCCGCTCGCTTGCGATCTCAGCGCTTGCTGTGCTTCTTCTTCCCTCCTTGGATCGCGCGGCTCCAGGCGCCTCCGCGCTGGTCGTCCCACGAGCCCTGGCCGCCGACCTGCAGGGCATCCGAGCCCTTGCCCGTCTGCTCCTGCATCAGCCTCTGGCAGGTCTCGTTGAGGTTGAGCGCCACGGCGAGCGCCGTGACGTCGTTCGACTGATCGACCGAGCCGCCGCCGCCCGGGCTACCGACCCGGATCGGCTTGTTCTCGTTCGATGCACCGAACTGGAGCGCCGTCGCGCCTGCGTCGGCGTCCTGCTTGCTCCACGCGCCCTGACCGGCCACCTGCAGGTACGAGCCGTGGCCCGAACCGGCCTGTGACTGGTCGATCGACTGATCCGTCTTGTTGAGGTTCAGCGCCGCCGCCACCGCGGTGGTGCTGTTCGACTGCGAGACGTCACCGTCGTTGCCCGGGCTGAGCACGCGGATCGACTCGTTCGTGTTCGACGGCTTCAACTGGACGGCCGTCGCGTGTGCGTCGGCGTCCTGGTGGTTCGAGGCCTCCTGCCCTGCGACCTGCGTGTAGTCCGAGCCGTGGCCGGACTTGTCGTACCCGGACTTCTCGCCGGGGTACTCGCAGCGGACGCAGGAGGGCTCGTACGAGCCGCCCTGGCTCTGGTCGATCGACTGATCCGTCCAGTTGCCGTTCGCAGCGATCCCGACGGCGGTCGCCGAGTTCGACTGCGAGACGTCACCGTCGTTGCCCGGGCTCAGCACCCGGATCGACGACGCCGTGTTGGACGGCTTCACCTGAACCGCCGTCGCGTCGGCGTCCGCGGTCTGGCTGTTCGTCGCCTTCTGACCGGCGATCTGCGTGGAGTCCGAGCCCTTGCCCGGATCCTTGTAACCGGTCTTCTCGCCCAGCATCGACGGCGCCGAAGCACCGCCCTGCGACTGGTCGATGGACTGATCCGTCTTGTTGCCGTTCAGCCCCGCCGCCACCGCGGTGGTGCTGTTCGACTGCGAGACGTCCCCCCCGTTGCCGGGTGAGAGCACGCGGATCGACGATGCCGTGTTCGACGGCTTCAGCTGGACCGCCGTCGCGTCTGCGTCGGCGTTCTGGTGATTCGAGGCCTCCTGGCCGGCGACCTGTGTTGCATCCGAGCCGTGACCGGACCCGCCCTGCGACTGGTCCGTCGTCTGGTCGGTCTTGTTCAGGTTCGCGGCGATGCCGATGGCGGTCGCCGAGTTGGACTGCGAGACGTCACCGTCGTTCCCCGGGCTCAGCACCCGGATCGACGACGCGCTGTTCGACGGCTTCACCTGGAACGCGGTCGCGTCCGCGTCCGCGGTCTGGTCGTTCGACGCCGCCTGCCCGGCGACCTGACTCTGGTCGGAGCCGTACCCGGCACCGCCCTGCGACTGGTCGACCGTCTGGTCCGTCTCGTTGCCGTTCAGGGCGGCCGCGCCGGCGGTCGCCGAGTTCGACTGGTTCACGTCGCCGCCGTTACCGGGGCTGAGAACGCGGATCGCCTGCGCGTCGTTCTTCGGTGCGATCTGCACCGCGGTCGCGTCCGCATTGGCGTCCTGCTCGTTCTTCGCCGCCTGACCGGCGATCTGGCTCTGGTCGGAGCCGTAACCGCCCAGCTGCGACTGGGTCGTGTCCTGGCTCGTATTGTTGCCGTTGGCCGCGAGAGCGCCTGCCGTCGTCGAGTTCGACTGCGTGACGGCCCCGTCGTTCCCAGGGCTGAGCACGCGGATCGACCCCGCGTTGTTCGACGCTCCCGACTGGTAAGCGGTGCCCATCCCGTCGGCCGTCTGCCCGCTCGGGGCGGCCTGGCCGGCGGTCTGCGAGGCACTGCTTCCTCCGTCGGCGGCTGCCTGCCCCGCGCCGAACCACAGCGCGAGGACGAGCGCCCCGAGGAGTGTCGTCATCCGTTTCATCGAATGTCTGCTCCTTCCGTGGACTCGCGTGGAGCCGGCGCCCCACGCACTTCGTCGGGACGGAGGAGCGCTACCCGGGGTCGTCGGGCATGCGGCTGCGATGCCCGGAAGGCGTCGCCACACGTTCGAGTGCGACGCGCCTGGCCAGGTCGAGCACCGCGACCACGAAGGGAAGTGCGAGGAAGAGAGGAAGGCCGCCGCCCGAGGAGCCGCCGGCCCCCGCGGCAGCGGCGCTCGTCCCAGACGGCGCCTGTGCGGGGGTCGGGGTGGCCGGGGGAGGCATGCGCCATTGCGGGGCCGGCTTGTGTCGTGCCTTGCCCGACAGCTTCGCGGTGCGACCCGCGACGTCGGCCGCCGGGAGGGCGGACGACGCCGTGCCGTTCCACACGCCCGACGTGGGCGGCGAAGGCTCAGGAGCGGCGCTCCATCCCGGTCGGAACGCCGGCAGACGCGGCACGCGGCTCAAGAGCATCGACACGTCGCCGGGCCCGAGGGCCGGAGGCGTCACGAGGGTGAGCCCGTCCACGTCGCCGAGGGGCGGCGCGACCTCCGTCGTGACGAGTGCCGCGACCCCGGTCTCCGTGGACGGCTGCGGGAACGACGTAACAACCGGTGAGAGGACGGCAGGAAGCCCGGGGATCGCTGCAACGCCCGGTATCGCCGGCAGCGAGACAACCGGCACGGGCACGGGGAAAGGCAGGGTCGCGGGAGGATCGGACGTGGCGGGTGTCGAGGCACCGTGCGGCACCGAGACGCCGGCGCTCACCGCGAATGCGACGTTCGCCTGGCTGACCGGCCCGTCGTTGCCCGGGCTCGCGATCCGAATCGACACGTTGACGTTGCTGGGCTGATACTGGCCGACAGTTGCTCCCTGATACTGCGTCGCATTACCGCCGCAGTTCCAGATCCACGTCCAGTTTCTCGGCACAGAAGATCCATTGGATCCATCCGGCGATATCATCGATATCGCCGGCACGGAGACGCAGTCCCACTGCCATGACCACGTGTCCGGGTCCTCCTGCGCGGCGGTGGCCGGTGCAGTTGCCTGCCCCGATGTTGCCGCTGTCGCGGGGGTCGCTGCCGACAGCGCCGCCGAGATTGCGCCCGTAGTAGCCGCTGGGGGAGTAGCTGTGGCGCCGGTGGACGCCACCGCTGCGATGTTCGTCTGGGTCACGGGCCCGTTGTCACCCGCGCTCTCGATCCGCACGCTCACGTTCACGTTCGTCGGGGCCGTCTGGACTGCCGCTGGCGACGACGGTGACGTCGGCCGGGTCGTGACGGTATCGGGCGTGGTATCGACCGAGCTCGCGATGGTATCGGCCCTAGAATCTGGCTCCACGACTGGGATCTGGGCCTCCTGCTGCGAGCTCACGGGCTCGCTCGACTGAACGGCCTGCGTCGCAGGGTCGCTCGCCGGGGCGTCCGTAGGAGCCGTCTCGGCCTCCGTCGCGTCCATGACACTCCCCAGCGCGGCGTCGACGGCTCCGGCTGCGTCGCCTCCTTCGGGGAGTGCGACCTCGACGCCTGTTCCCTGCAGTGCGGCGGCGACGACGTTCGAAGCCCCTGCTCCGTCGTCTGCCCGTGCGTTCGAGGGCAGGACCACGGCCGGCACGCTCGCAAACGCGGCGGCGACCACGCACGTGGCGACCCGCGGGCTGGCGATGGACCTCATGCATTCTCATCTATGCATTGCGCACAGTATTTTCATACATGTTTTTCTTCGATTGGCATGGACACGACCTCTGATCCGCGATATGTTCTGCTTCGGAAAGGGGCGATTCATCAGCGTGTCCGATCGGGGGAGCAGAGCCAGAGGTTCGAGGCGCGGATCGACCGCCGCACTCCTGACCGCATACCACCGGGGAGGCGATCGGGGCGCCCGGACGCGCGTCATCGAACAGAACCTGCCGCTCGTCCATGCGCTCGCCCGTCGCTTCGCCGGGCCCTCCGAGCCGTTCGACGATCTCGTCCAGGTCGGCGCCATCGGGCTGATCAAGGCCGTGGACGGGTTCCGTGAGGACCGCGGGACGGACCTCGGCGCGTACGCCGTGCCGACGATCGTCGGGGAGCTGCGCCACCACCTCCGCGCCCGCTCCACCCTAGCCTCGAGCACGAGCGGCGAGCGGCCGAGGCTCGTGTCGCTTCCCGCGGAGGAGCCGGTCGACATGCGGTCCGAGACCGAGGCGGAAGGCGAGGAGCGCGTGCTCGTTCGAACCGCGCTCCACGCTCTGGGCCCGCGCGAGCGCCGGATCGTCGCTCTCCGGTTCTACCGTGACTGGAGCCAGCAGAGGATCGCCGAGGAGGTTGGCATCTCGCAGGTGCAGGTCTCCCGTCTCCTGACGAGTTCGCTGGCAAAGATGCGGCGGGTGCTCGAGGCCGCGTGATGGGAAGACGCGCCGTTGTGCGCACCGGTCGCAGCCCGTACACTCGCCGGTGGGTGAGCGCTCAACCCGCTGCCTCAGACGTCGAAGAGGCGGGCCGCTCGAAGACGCCGTCGCCGAGTGGCCGCCTTCTGCTCCGCATGCCCCCTGACCTTCACGGCGAGCTCGCGCAGGCGGCCGAGCGCGAGGGCACGAGCTTGAACGGGTACATCATCAGCCGCCTGCAGGCGTCGCTGGGCCGACCGGCTGAACGGGGCCCGGCGTCCGAGGCGACAGGAGTACCGGCCCCATCCCTCCGGCGCTTGCTCATCGCCAACGTGATCATCGTCGGGCTCGCCTCCGTGGCGGCGATTCTGCTCCTGCTCGTCGCCTGGCTCGGGTAGATCCGCTCCGATGACGGGTACCGCGGCCCTCGTCGTCGG
>DASRYP010000621.1:0-2585 GCA_035687165.1 Actinoplanes sp.
CGCGTGCGGGAGGCCCTCCGCCCGCTGCCGGCGGCGCTGGAGCGCCACCGCCCGGCCGCTGACGCCACCCGTAGGGCGCGGCTTCAGCCGCGCCGCCGCGACGGCCGGGCCACCTGAAGGTGGCCCCACGTCTACCCCTTCCTGAAGGTGATCGGCATTCCGCCCTGGGCGCTGTTCACCGTTCCGGTGATTGACGTGCCGTCCGCCGAGAGCTCGCCGGAGAAGGTCCACGGCTGCGTGTTCGGGAACTCGAAGTTGAGGCGCCGGTCTTTCATCGTGAAGTCCCGCAGCGCCTTGTTGATTGCCGTCGGGGCCTTGCCGCCGAACGTCTTCAGATCGGTGCCCAGCAGCGTCCCCTGCACCGTGCCATCGGGGTTCCTCGTGAACTCCAGGAAGATGCTGTAGTCGATGGTCGCGAGGCGGGGCCGGCCGCTCCACTTGCCGGCGAGCGCGCTGGCCACCTCCGCGCTCACCTGCGCCGGCTTGGCCGGCGCTTCCGCCGGCGGATTCTCGCGCTCGTGGCGGTTCGTGGTGCTGTAGTTCTGCACGATGGTGTTGCCCTCGTGACACCCGTACTCCCACCACTCATAGGTGGGGTCGTTGCGCATCGGATACCGCACCGTGAACGGACGCGTCAGGACGACCGGATCCTCGGTCGTGATCTCGTAGAGCCACATGTCGTCGTTCAGGCGGGTGATCCGCTCGGTCGTCTTCATCCGGTCGCTCACCGGAAAGCGGTTGCCGGCGGGTGAGCCGACGACCGCGAGGTTGATCAGCGGCGGGCCTTCCTTGTAGTTGTCGGTTTCGATGACGAGCGTGTTGCCCTCCCAGCGTCCGCGCGAGTTGCCCATGTACTGCTTGTGCGCGGCCGGCAGCGGCGGCCGGCCGTCGGTGAAGACGACCCGCGCGTCGTGGATCATCTCGAGGTCGAAAACGACGACGCCGGGCGCCTGATGGATCTTGAACCCGCCGTTGTACCGATACGGCATCATCGACGAGGGCATCCCGCGCGAGCGGCAGTTGTCCCAGAAGTCGAAGTCGAGCGGGCCGTCGTAGACCGTGTCTTCGCCAGGCAGCGACCATGAGCTGCCCATCTGAAGCGCGCGGCGCTTGGCTTCGGGCGTCAACGCGGGAAGCAGGCCGTTGGGTGGATCGACGATCAGGTTGGTCTGCCGCTGCGGCGTGGCCGGGTCGGTGACGCCGGTGAGCAGCGCGCGGCCGAACTCGCCTTTCGCGATCAGTTCCCGGCCGAGGTCGCCGCGGCCGGCCGCCGCGGCCAGGCGCTGCTTGTGCTCCTCCTCCGTGTACCACCGCTTGTTCATGTCGCAGGGCGGGCCGCCGAAGCGATAGCTGTTGGCGCAGCGCTCCAGCGGCACGTTGGCGGCCTGCATCATGTTCAACGTCGCCTGGATGTCGGGCTCACCCCAGGCGGTCTTGGGGTGCACCCAGCCGGTCGGCGTCCCGATGAAGTGGTTGGCCTCGCTCGGCGGGCCGAGAATCGACTGGCCATAGGTGGTGGTCAGGAATACCGCGGCTGCCGCGGCTCCCAACAGCACGTTGCGCATCGCCAGCATGATCCGGTGCATGTGAACTCCTCGTCGCGAAGGCGGCGAGCCTCGCCACCCGCCGGCTCTAAGGTAGCGCTGTTCGCCCCGGAGGCGAAAGCACGTTCCCGATCGCTCGAGCAGGCGGAAAACCCGAGGCGACGGCAACAATTGATGACAATTGCGGCTTTGCTTCACAGTCGCTGGGCTCCCCATAATCCGCCCCGTTACGTTACGGCACGCGGCCCCTCTCTCCCCGCGCGCCCCCCGTCCGTTGCCTCGCTTCGATCGGCGCCCCGTTGCGCAAGGAGGCCCTGTGACCCTGGTACTCGTCATCCGTCTTGCACTCCTCGCCGTCGTCGTCGCATGCCTGCTCCCGTCGCTGGTATGGGCACAAGGCGCCAGCACGGCCACCATCACCGGCGTGGCCAAAGACTCGTCGGGCGCCGTGCTGCCCGGTGTGACCGTCGAGGCGTCGAGTCCGGCCCTCATCGAGAAGATCAGGTCCACGGTCACCGACGATCGTGGGCAGTACCGGCTGCCGGAGCTGCGGCCCGGCCTCTACACGGTGACGTTCACGCTGCCGGGCTTCGCGACTTTCAGGCGCGACGGTCTGGAACTGCGGACGAATTTCACGGCGCAGATCGACGCCGAGATGACCGTCAGTCAGCTCCAGGAAACGATTACCGTCACCGGGGCGACGCCGCTGGTCGACACGCAGGGCGCGACGCAGCAGCGGACGGTGTCGCGCGAGCTCCTCGATACCGTGCCGACCGCGAAGAGCGTGCTCGGCATTGCGGCGCTCATTCCCGCGGTCGTCGAGCCGCCGAACGCTCAGGACGTGGGAGGCAGCAAGGGCGAGCGGTCGGTCCGCATTTCCGTCCATGGCGGCAAGACCTTCGACTCGCGGCTGCTGCAAGACGGCATGCGCTACAACGCGCTGACACCCGGCGTCGGGCAGCCGAACGCGACGACGCCGTCGACACCCACGAGCCCGGCGCCGGTCTTCACGGCATCGTTGGAGGGCACGGGGCGCGGCTA
>DASRYP010000622.1:0-2607 GCA_035687165.1 Actinoplanes sp.
CGGAGGAACTCGCGCCGAAGCCGGAACCCGGCGTCGAAGAACTGGAGCCGGCCCTCGACGTGACGCGCAGCCTCGAAGCCCCCGACCTGGACGTCACCCGGCGCCTGCAGGTCCCCGGCCTCGAAACCACGCGGCGCATGCCCGCCCCGATGCTCGAACGCGCCCGTCTCACCAACACCCCGGCGACCGCTCCCGACGCGGCCCCGACCCCTGCCCCTACCCCGGCGAAGTCGGTCACCCCACCGGCCGTGCCCCTGCCCCAGCGGCCGGTGCCGCTCGTCCCCGCGCGCGAGGAGCAGCCGCCGGTGCCGGAGCCGTCGGTCGCCGCGGCCGAGGGAACCGCGGCCGAGGGAACCCGGCCGTCGAACTTGGGCGCGCTCTTCAGCCCCCGGCGGCCGGCCGGTCCCGGTGAGAACGACCTCGCCCGCCGTCCCGAGCCGATCGACGAGCCCGCTCACCAGCCCGGGGAGTTCACCGAGCCGACCCCGCTGCGGCGGCCCGCGACGCTCGGCGACCAGCCGTACTCGTTCCGCCCCGGCCAGGACGCCGCCGAGCCGCCTTCTCCCGCGTACGCGTCCGCGGTCGCGCCGCCGGCGCAGCGCCGCCCGGCCGACCTGGGCGACCACCTGCGCGAGTCCCGCCCGGCCGATCTCGCCCAGTACAGCCGCGCCCATCGCGCCACGTCGGAGCGATCCCGACGCACGAGCCAGACCCCCGCGTCGAGCTCGGCCGACGTGGACCGGTCGGCGGAGAAGCCGGCCGAGCCGAAGCCGAGCAGGCGCCCGGCGACCCTGGCCGACCAGGTGCCGAAGCAGCGCTCCAAGCCGAAGGACGACCAACCCGGGCAGTGACGCACGGCGGGCGGTGGCCTCAGCGGAACACCAGGCCGCCGCCGACTTCGATCACCTGACCGGTGAGCGCGCCCGAACCCTCCGAGACCAGCAGGCGCACGGTGGCCACCAGGTCCTCCGGGACCAGCGCACGCGGCAGCGCCTGGATCGCCAGGATCGGGGCGTGGGCCTCGACGTCCGCGCCGGCCGCGAGCTCGGCCTCGCCCTCGGTGCGGATCGCGCCCGGCGACAACGCGTTGACCGTGATCCCGGCCGGTCCGAGCGCCCGCGCCAGCGACCGGGTGAGCCCGATCAGCGCCGCCTTGCTCGACACGTAGGCCGGGCCGGACGGGCCACCCATGCGTACGGTCGGCGAGACCACGTTGACGATCCGCCCCCAGCCGCGCTCGGCCATGCCCGCGCCGAGCGCCTGGGCCAGCAGCATCGGCGCCGTGACGTTGACCGCGAACGTCTGCTGCCACTCGAACAGCGGCAGCCGAGCGAAGTCCACGTTGGACGCCTTGGCCGCGTTGTTGATCAGCACGTCGATCGGCCCGGCCCGCTCGGCCAGGTCACGCACGGCCCCGGCATCGGCCAGATCAGCGTCGAGCAGGGACGCCTCGGCCCCCAGATCACGGCAGAGCCGGGCGACGCTTTCCGCCTCGTCGGCCGCCGCCAGATGATGCAGGAACAGCCGGCGCCCCGGACGGGCCAGCCCGACAGCGATCGCCGCCCCGATCCCCCGCCGTGCCCCCGTGATCAGAATCCGCCGCCACATGCCATTCACCTTATGCCGATCCACTTCGAAAAAGAGCAGGTGAACATCGACGTGTGACAGGCGGCGTGGCCAAGCGGCCCGCTGGCGCTGGGTCGCTCGGCCACGCCTGTCCTCATGGTGCCCCGCCGCCCCCGTGATCACACGGCCGGACCCCTGTGGTGTTCGCCTGGGTAGGACCGGCTATGGATTGCGCGCGAGGCCGACCGGGGCCGGCTCGGGCAGCGGGGCGATCGTCGGCGGGACCCGGCGGGTGGAGAGCCAGCAGCCCGCCGCCACCAGGGTGAACCCGATGATTGTGCGCACGCCGAGGTGCTCGTTGAGCAGAGCCACGCCGAGCAGGACCGCGACTACCGGGTTCACGTACGTCACCAAACCCGCCCGAGTCGAGCCGGCCAGGCCGATGAGCTGGTAGAACGCGAGCAGCGCGAGCGCCGTGCAGAAGATTCCGAGCACCACCAGCGAGACCCAGGCCTCGACCCGTACGGGCTCGGCCGGCAGGGCGAAAGCGGCGAACGGCGCGAGCGCCAGCGCGGTGATGCCGGTGGTGGCGCCGACCAGAGCCTCGGAGGGCACGTCAGCCAGGCGGCGCTGCACGAGCATCGTCGCGGCGGCGTACAGAATCGCCGCCACCAGCACCATGCCCGCGCCCAGCAGGCCCAGCCGGTCACCGGAGAGGTCCAGCCCGACGAGCAGGGCCACGCCGCCGAAACCGAGCACGAGCCCGGCCACGCGAATCGGGGTGAGCCGCTCGCTGCGCGATATCAGCAGGGCGATCGCGACGGGCTCGACCGCGATGAGCAGGCCGGTCAGCGACGAGCTGATGTGCGTCTCGCCGTACGTGATCAGCAGGAACGGCCCGAGGACGTGGACGAACGAGAGCGCGACGACCGCCCCCAGCCGGCCACGCAGCTTGGTCAGCGTGCCGCGCGAGGCGGCGATCGGCAGCAGCACGAGCGCCGCGATCCCGACCCGGCCGGCGACGACGAGCACCGGCGACAG
>DASRYP010000623.1:0-9572 GCA_035687165.1 Actinoplanes sp.
GAGATTCTGGCGGCGATGAGCCATCAGGCCGCATTCCTGCGCGCGTCCGGTGAGGCGGTGGATCTCGCCAAGGCCGCCAGCCGCGCGGCGGCCGAGGCGGGAATCGCCGCGATCGAGGCGGAATCGGCAGTCCTTGAAGCCCAAGGTCATGCCGTCGGCGGCAATGAGAAGGCCTGCGCATCGGCATTGGACAGGGCTGAGATGATTTTCGACAAGGCTGACCGGACCAGCGAGCCGCAGTGGATCGGCTACTTCGACGAGTCGTACCTGGCAGCGAAGTTCGGTCATTGCTTCACCGCCCTGGGCAGGGGCGATATCGCTACGCGGTTCGCCACTCGGTCACTGGACATGGACGGTCGGCAGTATGCGCGGGGACGGCAGTTCAACCTCGTCCTGCTCGCCGTGGCGCACGCGCAGAACGGCGAGCCGGAAGAAGCCGCGCGTGTCGGTGTCGACGCGGTCGAAGCCGCAGAAGGGCTGTACTCGTCACGCGCCCGTGACTACCTGACCGACCTCGCCGATCGTCTCTCCAAGCATGTCGGACTGCCCGCGGTGCAGGACTTCACCGAGCGGGCGCGACCGGTCCTGGCGAGCGCCTAAAGCTTGCCGGTCGCCTTGCGCAGCAGCAGGGCGAGCAACCCGGAAACGGAGCCGGCACCGACGATGGCGCCGTCGTCGATGTGCTGCTGGATCTCGTCGAGCGGGATCCAGCCGAGGCGCTCGGCTTCGTTGATGTCCGGGGCCGCGCCGGTGAAGTCGGCGCCGCGGGCGAGGTAGACGATGTTCTCCTGGTCGATGGTGCCCACCATCGGCTGGAAACTGATCAGCTTCTCGATGCTCCGAGGCCGCCAACCGGTCTCTTCCTCGACCTCGCGAGCAGCGCAGGTCATGGAGTCCTCGGCCGGGTCGAGGTAGCCGCCGGGCAGTTCCCAGACCCAGCGGTCCACGATGAAGCGGTGCCGCCACATCATCAGCACGCGCTCGTTGTCGTCGAGCACGATGACCATCGCGGCGGCCGGGATGCGCAGGACGTACTGCTCGAAGCGGACGCCGTCGGGTAGCTCCACGTCCGCGATGCTCAGCACCGCCTTGCGGGTGTCGTCGACGACCCGTTCCCCGTGGATGGTCCACTCACTGG
The DNA here is from genome assembly GCA_035687165.1 of Actinoplanes sp. Taxonomy (GTDB): domain Bacteria; phylum Actinomycetota; class Actinomycetes; order Mycobacteriales; family Micromonosporaceae; genus Actinoplanes. The sequence goes on from DASRYP010000623.1 coordinate 1,139, forward strand.
CCCTTTTCGGCTCAATGCTCATCAGCGCACTGTAGCCGTACGCCTTCCGGGTCGTACTCCGACACCTGTCGCGTCGGCTGACAGCGGCTGACGCCTGTCGCCTTCATATCTGGGTCACCGGACCGCCACGCTGTGACCGAAACACCTGGTCAACCACAGCGAAGCCCACGGCGACCGCCGCACGACGCCGGCCGCCACCCCTTGAATCGAGACCGGGCAGACGGTCCCCGCCGAACCACAGAAACACCCCGGGTCAGCGGGACCACCGTGACAGTACGTCGCAGATCGACGTGCCCTCGCCCATCACGGAAGGCAGAACATGGCGACGACCACGAACCACCTCGTTCGCGGAGGTGGACCCCGGTGGTGGCGATAGCGGCGACGAGCGCGCTCCTGGCGGGGTTCCTCGCGGGCCTGATCAGCTTCAAGGTCAAGAGCCGATGGTGCCCGCACTGCGGCGCGATGACCACCGCCGACCTGCCCGCCGCGACCACTCCACCACACACTCCGAGTACGCCAAGTTGGGCGACGCTGCCGACGCAGTCCTACAACCAGGTCGGGCGGGCGGGCGCACTGACTCCGGCTCAGCGACGCCGCGCGAACGGTGGCCATTGATGCTGGTACCGAGGACGCCACATCAGCCCGACCGACCGACGTGGGATTGTCTGGCCTGCGGTGAACCGTGGCCGTGCGCACCTGGCAAGGTCGAGTTGGCCGAGCAGGGCTCGGTGCATCGCCGATCGCTGCGGCTCTACCTGGAGTCCTGCGCGATCGACATGATCGACGACCGAGCCGACGGGCACCACGTCAGCGGCCGTGACGACGCGATCTACGACCGTATCCTCGGCTGGCTCGACGCGTCCCCGCCTGCTCCGGTAAACCGCGCGACACGACGGGCGGCCTGATGATGATCATGCGGCACTACCCGCCCGCAGTGCTCGTCCACGTACCGGAGTGCATGGAGGGGTCCGCGCTTCCGGCGGTCATGGCGTCCGTCCTGGAAACCGGCTTCTACAGCCACCGATTCCACTTCTGCTTCGCCGAGGCCGGCTACCACCTCGCCACCGTCACGGCCGCTCATGTCATCCGTGACGGCGTCGTCCCGATGGTCACCGTGGAACGACTCGACTACCGACCACATCGCTACGTCGCCAGCGACGACCAGCCGGCCGACGCCCTGCACGCCCGTTGTCGCGTCTGCTATGGCACCCACGGCGAGGACGAACCGAGGCCACACCCCGCAATCGGAAGCGAAAGCACTTCTCCCTGAACGCCGAGCGATCGGGTTTCTCGGCCTTCAGACGCCCGGTCCGGTCGCCTTCCCTGCAAAAGACGACGACCGGACCGGGGCGAATGGAATGCACCACCCGCGAGGACGGACCTCGCGGCAGCACACGCAAAGGAGAGCATGCCATGGACACCGACGACCTGTACTCGGTCAAGGTCCCGGAAACGGCGTTCCGCACGCCGTGCGGCGGCAACATCGGCGGCAGCCTGGAGTCCTGCGTCTCGTTCGCGGACATCCCCGGCGAGCCCGGCGCCTACGCCATCCGCGACACCAAGCTCGGTTCGGCCAGCCCGACCCTGCGCTTCAGCGCGGCGGAGATGACCGACTTCGTCACCGCCGTCACCGGCCAGGGCGACAACGCCTGATCCGCGAGCCCGATTCACACCGGTGGGCCGTCGGAGGGCGGCCCACCGCACCGGACAACAGATTGAGGAAGCGGGATGACCCTCGGGCACTGGCACGGATATCTCTGGACCGGATCGAACAAGGAACTGAAGGACGAATCGCTGCGCCGGCCCGGTGCTCCCGGCACACCCACGACCCAGGAGTTCCTCCGATCGTCGCTGCCACCGATGCGGCTCGGCCACTACCTGTTACGCCGCAACGCCGTGTCAGCCGATCTCACCTGGACCGACGTCGACGAAGCCATCGACTGGATGGCCACCACCTACAAAAGCCACCCACCCATGGAAGGCGACGTCGGATTCCCCGCCGTGAGCGGTGCCCCACCGCTGGCCGGTGATGTCGGCCTGGACGCACGCAGGGCGACCTCCCGTGACGGGCTGATCAACGGCGTGGACGCCTACTGGCAGTACTACACCAACCCGAACGGCGGAGTCATCGCCTGCGCGGCCATCTGCTGCCCGCACACCCACCTGCCCGAGATCCCGTGCCCGTTCCCGCCCCGATCTTGACCACTCCCACCCCCGCGGAGGACGACGTGTCCCTCAGGATGCTGTTCGATCAAGAGACGTACCAGGACATGATGACGACCTGGCCGACCAGACCGGCAGTCCACGACCTGCCCGACGGCAGCCGTCTGCCAGCCATCGTCAATGCGAAACTGCTCAACACCTACCTCGACACCGGCTGCGCGCCCGCCGACGAGATCAACGTCGTCAAGGACGGCACCGTCCGGCACCCCCGCGCGTACGCGACAGCCGGCAAGCTCGACCCCGCACGAATCGCGATGTGGCGCGAGCGCGGCTACAGCTTCCAGATCCGCAACCTGGACCGCTGGTACCCGCCGCTGCATGCCATGTGCCGAGCCATCCAGCAAGAGACCGGGTTCGGCTGCTACGTCACCGCGTTCGTCACCCCCGCCGGCGGCCAGGGCCTCGACTACCACTGGGACCAGAACATCGGCATCATCTACCAAGCCGCAGGCTTCAAGACCTGGCAGATCTGGCGGCCGGTCGTCGAAGAACCCCACCGCGGCTACAATGCGTCCAACACCCAACCACTCGCCGAACTGGTCGAACAGCTCAAAGCCGACGGCCCCGACCTGGAAATCGAGCTCAAACCGGGACAGGTCCTCGTGCTCCCGCGCGGCTGGGTCCACAACCCCCACGCCCTCAACCAGACCGAGGACAGCGTCCACCTGACCTTCGTCATCCGCGAACGCACCGGCTTCTGGATCGGCGAAAGGCTGGCCAAGGCTGCTATCGAGTCGACCCCGCTGCGGAGCGTGATCGCCCCGGCCGACATCGTCAGCGAAGACGCGCTCGCCGCGCAGATCGATCAGGCACGGAGCAACCTCGTCGACTGGCTCGGCAAGGTCGACACCCAGGCGTTCGCCGCCGAACTACTCGACACCGCCCGAAGCGAACTCGAACCCGACTACATCTGACGACCCAACAGACCGCCCGGCTCGGCGGGGACTTCCCCGTGGTTCCCGCCGAGCCGGGCCATACCGCCCAGCCGCCGGTTCTCATCCGGCATCTGCCCACTCGCCCGATAACGAGCCCGATCATCGATGGAAGTTCAGCTATCGACCGCCCGGAGATACTGGCAGGCTGGCATCCGTGACGAGACCATCCGATCAACCCGGCAGCGGCGAGAGCGGTACGCCCACCGCGACCCTTGCGCGCCGGGAAAACGCAGAAGCGCTGGCGTCGGAGCTGCGGGATCTCACGGCATCGGTGTGGCCGGTGCGGTCGCGGGGTGCGGCGTCGTCGTACGTGGTGTTCATGGAGGACGAGATCGCGCTGGCGGATCTCGTGGTGGTGCTGTGGGACATCGCGCGGTTGCGGCCGTTTCCGCCGCAGGTGACGGTCCAGTCCGGTACCGCGGGTGTAGTGGTTCTGGTGCACGGCCCGGATTTCAGTCTGGCGGGTCGTTCGGGTGGTCCGGTGCTGGTGGTGTCGGATCGGATCCGTGGGGTGTTGCGGATCGATCGTGATCCGAGCTGGCAGCAGGAGCTGTCGGCCCTGATCGGCGAGTTGATCGCCGTAGGGCAGGGGTCGGAGCCGTTCGACGAGTCGGTGGTGCCGCCGCCTCCGCGGATGCCGTGGCACCGCGACCGGTAGCCGACTTCCCGCGAACTCCACCGGCCGGTTCCTCGTCGGGTTCGAGGTCGCGAGCGGCGAGGTACTTCAGGAAGCGGGCCTTGGCGCGCTGGCGTTGCTTGTAGGCGGTCTCCAGGCTCATGCCCAGTTGGTCGGCGGCGTCCGTCATGCTGACGTGGTCGAAGCCGGTGATGGTGAGCAGCTTGACGTCCCGTTCGGCCAGCGGTCTTCCGGCTGCGGCGAGCGCAGCCAGAACTTCGTGGAAGAGGACACTGAGTTCCTCATCGGGCGTGCTGTCGGCCGTGGCCGTAGGTGCGCGGCGTTTGCGGGAGGTCCGGACCCGTTGAGAAGGCCGGGATTGTTGGCCCTTGGCGTGGGTGATGCCGCTCTCGATCAGTTTCATGCCGAGGTTCGTCGCGCGGACATCGATGGTCGTCATCCGTCTCAGGAAGCCGTAGAGCAGGTCGTGGTCGATGTCGGCGGTGTCGTCGCGGTGGGTCAGGACGACGCGTTTGCGGGAGCGGCGCAGGCCGCGGGCGGCGAGGCTGATCGCGAGGAGCCGGTAGGGCTCGGCAGTCGCGGGCCGGCGGGCGCCGGTGATGACGGCTGCCCAGATCTGGTCGCGCTGGGGGTAGTCGGCGTCTTCGAGCAGGAACCGCAGGAGCGTGCGGGGCCGCATGTCCTTGGGCGGCAGGCCGGGACCGAGGTGATCGGCCGGGATGGTCCAGTTGAGCACCGCGAAGCGGTCCTCGAACCAGTCGAACAGCGGCCCGTGCCGGGTATCCGTACCGTCCCGGTTGCCCGGCAGCACGAGCGGGGTCAGGTCCCGTAGGCCCAGCTCAGCGCCGCGTGCGAGCGGTGTTGAGCTGTTCGCCTGCACCACCAACCCCCGTCGCCGGCGTGATCGCTCGAAAAAATCTTGTCGGTCTGATGTCCAGAACGGCGTCGAGCCGCCCCTTTCTCCTGTAGCAAGACCGCGCTCTCTTGCTTGGCGCCGTCGCCGCCCTCGGGCTGCGGCGGCTGCTTCGTTCATCCCCTGTTCCGCTGCCGCGGGGCAGGCTCGTCGTCTTCTGTGGAGAGTGAAGCCATGATTATCGATCACTGTCACGCTGTTTGGGGAGAGCAGGATACGCGCCGGATCTGTCACCAGTGCCGATCCGAGCCCGTTCGCGATCTGTCACGGTCTGTCACCGCGAGCGGAACCCTTCCCACCGCCCGGCACGGCCGGGCATCACCACTGGTGCGGGGCCGCCAGTGAGCGAAACCCGAACACCGCCCTCAACGCGGGCGGACCGTGCCGTCCGTGTCGAGGGTGTCGTCCAGGTCGTCATCATGCTGGCCATCGGGACGGCCGCGGCGTCGGCCTCGTTCACGCACGTGCACGACGTCGCCGAGGCGCACGGCCAGCCAGGGTGGCTGGCGTGGGCCGACGCGGTGGTGCTGGAGCTGATGTCCGTGGCCGGCGGCCTGGAACTCCGGCGCCGTAAACGCCTGCGTGCTCACCTGTGGTTCCCGGCCGTGGTGCTGGTCGTCGCTGTGGTGCTGTCGCTGGGCGCGCAGGTCGTGGAGGCCGAGCCGTCGGTCATCGGCTGGCTCGCGGCGGCACTGCCCGCGGTCGGATTTCTGGCCATGGTGAAGATTGCCCTCGGCCGAGCCGGGAGCGGCCTGGCCGCCACGGTCCCGGCCTCGGTGGCCGTCCCGGACGGTCCCGGACGTCCGCCACACCCCACAACCGTCGCGGACGACGGTCCGCCACCCGCGACGGTCGACGACGAGATCCGCGACCTACTCCCCATCGCCCGCAAGGCCGCGGACGACCTGACCCGCGAGGGCCGCCCACTGTCACGCGAAGCCCTGGCCGACGTGCTCCGCCGACAGGGCCACGCGATGTCGAACGCGCGAGCGTCCGCACTGGTCAAGCTGATTCGCGACCAACCCGCCCGCCCCGAAGCACCCACAAGGGACGGCGACGCACCCCCGGCGGCGAGGGAAGCCGACCTGCCGACTACCGCCGTCACCAGCTCGCCGTCGTGATGGCGGGAGTCCGCGGTGCTGCGGCAAGCCGTCTGCCGTCCTACCAACGAGAAGGAGTGTCCATGCACCGCCCGTTCTCCCAGCTACTACCGGCAGGGCCGCGAAAGCTACCTTCGCACTCCGGCCGGAGTCCATACCCACAGCCCGCGACCGATCCGTCAGAACCTGTCACGTCCGCGGCCACAGATCCGTCACCACTGCTGCACGCCTCGCCGCACACCCAACTGGGGCCCGGCACCGGCAGCACGCCCGGACCGCTGATCACACCGCCGCCAGGTCGACCGGCCGACGCATCCCGGCCTCGGACCGGAACCAGCAAGCCTCTCGGCGCGTGCCAGCTGGCCGGGTGTGGTCGGGGTGTCGGTGCCGGGGTGCGTCCGGGGGGTCGGTGTGGGGGTCGGTCTTGATGCCGACCCCCACACCGACCCCATTGTCCGCTTGTCAGTGCAGGCCAGCTGCTATCTGGCGGTGACCGTCGTGTGCTGCGACAGACCCTCGTCTGGGGTCTCCCCTGGGGGTGATGCCTATCCGTACCAGCAATGAACAGCGCCTGCTGCGGGCGCGATCGGCTCTCACCGGCCGTGATCTGCGACTGCTCGGCTGGCTCTACGACCACGGCGTACTGACCACCGACCAGATCAACATCGCCTTGTTCGGCTCGCTGACGTTCTGTCAGCGGCGGCTGCTCAAGCTCCTCGCGTTGGGCGTGGTGGCCCGGTTCCGGCCGCAACGCTGGGAGGGCGGCTCGTATCCGTACCACTACCTGCTCGACCAACTCGGCACCGAGATCGTCGCGGCCCAACGCCGCGACCCGCTACCGCGCCGAGACCAGGCGCGGCAGCGCCGCCAGCACCTGACCTCCCGGGCGAACCTGCCGCACCTGCTGGCCACCAACCAGTTCTTCGTCGACCTGGCCGGCCACGAACGCACCCACCCCGGCACCCGCCTCGTCCAATGGCAGTCCGCTTCCGCCCTGCAGGAGAGAGGAGCCTTCTTCCGCACCGGCGACGACCCCAGCCTGATGCTGCTCAAGAACCTGCCCCGCCCGGACGCCCACGGCGTCTGGGCCGAACACGACCGGCAGGTGCCGTTCCTGCTCGAGATGGATCTCGGCACCGAAGCCCTACCGGTACTGATCGACAAGATCGCCAACTACGTACGGCTCGCGGACATGACCCGATGGCGATGGCCGGTGCTGTTCTGGCTGCCCTCGACCCGCCGCGAACTCAACCTCCACCACCTCCTGACCGACACCGACGTGCCCGACCTGGTGGCCACCGCCGCCGGCGACCATGCCACCACCACCGGGCAGTCGCCCGCCGAGAACGTGTGGTGGCTGCACGGCCACCACGGACCCCGGCTACGCCTGTCCGAACTCCCGTACGACGACGACACCACGGAGCACACCTGATGAACGCCCACGAAGCCGAACCCACCACGACCAGCAACCACCACCACGACACCAACGAACAGCACCCCGCGAAGACCAGCGCGCTGCCGCTCTCGACCGACGACCACGGGGACAAGGTGCAAGCGACACGAACCCTTGCCGAGCTACTCGGCGAACCGGAACCGATCCGCCACCCCGACGACGTGCAGTGGTTCACCGCGACCCTCCTGGCGCATCCGGTCAAGGCGGTCCAGACCGCCCCGGTGATCGCCATGGTCGCCGAACTGCTCGACATCCTGCGCGACGACCACGTCAGCGACCAGCAAGCCCACCACGCCCTACACCGTGCCGTCCGGTGGCTACGCATCTTCACCACGGAACCGCCCGGACCCACCAATCGACACCACCCAGACACCGGCCGCCGAGACTACGTGGTCTCCGGGGAGAACCTCGCCGCCGCGGCCGCCTCCCGGCAACTCGCCACCGCCTGGCTGCGCGGCACACCGCAAGCCGCCATCCGTACCGCCCCGGTCATCGGCGTCGTCGACCAACTACACGCCGACCTGCAGTACTCCATCACCAACCGAGAGGCCCAATCCCGGCTGCGCCACGCCGTCGCACTGCTCGACGTCTTCGTCACCGACGACCAGACAGCACCACAACTCCAGTAGCACTCGCACGCTCTCACCGTGGCCGGCACCCGTCGTGGTGCCGGCCACTGCTCGCTCCAGATAAGCCTTGGCCAACCAAGATGCAATTCCAGACGCCGCATTGAAGAAAGGAATCCGAGCACATGAATCGTCACGCCATACACTCAATCCTGCGCATCTCCCATGGAGACATATGCCGCGCGACCCCGACCATTCAGCAACAGAAATCGGGTATCATCGAAATACGCCTACCGAAACCGGTCCGGGATTCAGAAAAGCCAGAAAATCACGGACCGCATCGGGCCGGAAACAGGCCGCCATAACCAACATCCGAATCCACCACATCGAGACGGTCCCCATGACCGCCGCCCAATACGCCAGAGCCGTGGAAGCGCTCGCCGTCCTCATCGCCCGCTACGAACGCGAACACCCCGACGACCTGACCGCATGACCGCACGACCAGGTGGGGTGGCGCGACAAGCGCCACCCTGCCGACCACCCCTCGGAAGGAAACGCCCGTGGCAGCCACCACCGCTCGCTCCCGACGCCGCCGCACACGCACCGG
>DASRYP010000624.1:0-4535 GCA_035687165.1 Actinoplanes sp.
CCCGTCCACAACGAAGCCGAACTGCTCGACCGGTGCCTGGCCGCGCTCGGCGACGACGACTGGTCGGTCATGCGGCATCCGTGGCGCAACTGCGTCTTTGACGAGGCGACGTACTCGGCGACCCTGGTCACCCGCTACGACTCGGCCGCCATGATGCGCCAGCACGACCGCTATCTGAGTGATGTGTGGAATCACCCTCGGGGCTGGGGGCTTTTCGCGACCGGCAACATGGTCCGGCGGCATACCAATACGGTGTGGTGCCTGGGCGAGGAGTGGTGGGGTCATAACCAGACGTTCTCGCATCAGGACCAGATCAGCCTGCCCGTACTGTTCAGAACCTACGCCGAAGGTGATCACATAGGCCCGCGCCTGCGCTGGAACGCGAATCTGCCCTGGGGCGAGATGTGGCACCTGCATCCACATGGCTGTTGAATTCGGAATTTACGCCTGCATGATGTCCGATGAGGTCAGATATTGCTCTGGCTGCGGAAACGAAACGTTGGTGCTCGTCAAACTCGTACACGAAACGCTTGTCGATGGGAATCTCGCCGATGTCCATATCGGCGAGCCGCAGTGGACATGCGCCACCGAGGGTTGCTCAGGTAATAGCGACGATTATCGATAGGAGAACGCCCGATGCCGCGGCAGACGATCTCGGTCATCATCCCAGCCCATCCTGGCCGGGTCCGTAACGGACTACTGGCCCAGGCCATCGACTCCGTGCACCGGCAGGAGTTGCTGCCCGACGCCGTGCATATCGCCTACGACCTCGACCGCGAGGGCGCCGCGGCCACGCGTCAGCGGGCGCTGTTCTCGGCCCGCACCGACTGGGTCGCGTTCCTGGACTCCGACGACATGTTCCTGCCCAAGCACTTGCTCTGGCTGCTCCGGCACGCGCAGGCGACCGGGGCTGACTTCGTGTACTCCTGGTTCAAAGTGCTCCTGCAGCGCGCCGATGGGTCCGGTCGGGTACTCGAAGACGACCCCGTGTTCCCGGTCAGCCACTACCTGAACCCGTTCGATCCGCAGAACCCGATCGAAACCACGATCACGACATTCGTGAAGACCGACCTCGCCAAAGAGGTGGGCTTCTCGGCCATCCCGGAGCGGGTCGCGGCCGGGCACAACTCGGGCGAGGATCGGTCCTTCACTCTCGGCTGTCTCGCGGCCGGCGCGAAGATCGAACACCTCGTACGCAAGTCCTGGCTGTGGCGGCACTGGGCGCTGCCGGACGGGTCGCAGGGCAACACGTCGGGCCTGCCCGGTCGTGGGGACTCGCGCATCGAGGAGCACCCGCTGTCGACGTCGACGAAGGTCGGCCGATGATCGTTTACGTCTACCCGGCCGACGAGTACGCGGCCGCTCTTGCGACCTGGGGCGAGTTCGCTCGGCTCAATGATCTGGACGGAGGACCATTGCGCTCCGCATCTGAGCAGCCGTGATCGTCTACGTCTACCCAGCCGACGAGTACGGCTGCGGGTTTCTACCGACTCGCGTGGCCCGGGCTGGCGCTCAAGGCTGCCGGGCACGACGTGCGCGTCATCTCGCCATCCTCGCGGGTCGGCATCGGCGCCGACTTGGATTCGCGGACCGGCCGGCTCATCGCGCCGCGCCTGCCGACCGCCGCGTCCCCGCTGGGTATCAAGTCCCTGCCGCCCGACGCCGACTGTATCGTCCTGCAGCGGGTCAGCCTCGCCAACCTGGCCGCCGCGGTCCCGATGATCCGAGCTCAGGGCGTCGCCGTGGTGGTCGACATGGACGACGACCTCACGAAGATCGACCCGGCCAACCCCGCGTTCTACGGGCTGCGGGCCGACTCGGGCGACCGTCGGCACAACTGGCGCAACGCCCACGATGCCGCCCTCGCCGCGACCCTGGTCACCGTGTCCACGCCGGAGCTGCTGCGCGTCTACGCGCCGCGCGGTAACGGCATCGTGCTCGAGAACCGGATTCCCGCCTCATATCTCGACGTGGTCTCGCCGGACTCCGACACGTTCGGCTGGCCGGGTTCGGTGCACTCGCATCCGCGCGACCTGCAACAGGTCGGCCCGGCTGTCGCTCGGCTCGTCCGCGAAGGATTCGAGTACCGCGGGGTAGGGCCGGCCGACGGACTCAAGATGGCCCTCGGCCTGCCGGACGAGCCGCAGACGACCGGAACCGTGTCGATGGAGGTCTACCCGCACGAGATCGGCCAGCTCGGCGTCGGCATGGCGCCACTGGCCGACACGCTGTTCAACGCCGCGAAGTCGTGGCTCAAGCCGCTGGAGATGATGGCCTGCGGGACGCCCTGGGTCGCCTCGCCGCGGCGGGAGTACGCCCGGTTGCACGAACATACCGGAGTGGGCCTGCTGGCCCGGACGCCGAACGACTGGTACCGCCATCTCAAACGGCTACTGACCGACAAGGAACTACGCCTGGACCAGGCGGAGCGGGGCCGGGCGGCGGCGGCCGAGCGCACAATCGAGGGCGGCGCGTGGCGTTGGCTCGAGGCCTGGGAGCGCGCCGTCAACCTGCAGCGTTCATGACCCATCTATCAGGAAAGGCGAATCAGTGATCAAGAGAATCACGGCCATCGCGGCGCTCGTCGCACTGCTGCTAGGGCTGGCCGTCGCGCCGGCGTCCGCCTCGGCATCGGCCACAATGACGTTTCAGCAGATCTACAGCTCGCAGTCCGGCAAGTGCATCACTGTGCACGGAGGCGGCTCGACCAACGGCACGGACATCGACATCTATACGTGCCTGAACAACTGGAACCAGCGGTGGTACTTCGCGCCCTACCACCTGAACGGACTCACCTACTACTACATCGAGGGCGAGGAGTCCGGCAAGTGCGTCACGGTGCGCGGTGGCAGCACTTCGAATCAGGCCAGGCTCGAGCTGTGGGAGTGCCTGGAGCAGGGCAACCAGATCTGGTACATCGGCTATGGGCCGAACCAGACGCAGTACTTCACCGGCTACGACAGCGGTAAGGCGATCACGGTGTACGGCGGGTACACGGCGAATAACACGCCGTTGGAGATTTACGACTATCTCGGGCAGACCAACCAGCGCTGGTTCTGGTAGCTCCGACCTGCGGATCTCCCCCTCCTGCGTGACACGGGACCGACCCGCGTGTGATGATCGGTTAGCCGCAGGAGAGGGGACCCGCCGATGACGAAAAAGATCTTCGTAGCTGTCGCCCTGGTCGGGCTCCTCCTGACCGGGGCGCAGGCTGGCATGGCGGCTGGCCGGCCCGTGGGGTGGACCGAGAGGCGGCCGGTGTGAAGATCCTCATCGACGGCGACAGCTTCGCCGCAGGCAACTACGCCGACGGCACTAGCGACGGTGGCATCGGCCCGATCCTCGCCGACCTGCTCGGCCCGGGCCACGAGGTGTTCAACTGTGCCGTGCCGGGTGCCACGTACGCGGCCCGCGCGGCGGCCGTCTACACGACGCTGGCCACGCACGATCCGGACCTGGTGATCTGCATCGCTGGCGTGAACGACGCCGCCGCCGGCAACGGTGGGCCGGTGTCGGCTCAGGTGGCGGCTGCGGTGCGCACCTACGCTGACGCCGTGCTGCAGCGCCGCCCGGACCCGAACCGGGTCAAGTTGGTGATCGGGCTCATCCCGCAGACCGACGACCTCGCGGCCCGGCCATTGCTCAACATAGCGATCGACACGGCCAACCATGGCGTCTGGTCGTCCTGGTACCAGTGGGGCTATGCGACGTGGGTGCCGGTGCTCTACGACCTGTCCGGGCTGGCGAAGGAGTACCTGGGCCCGGACAAGGTGCATCCGACGGCCGACGGCTACCGGTGGATGGCGTACCGCATCTATGAGGCGATCCAGGTCGGTGGGCAGATCCCCGACCTGCCGCCGCTTCCCGTCCCGGCAGGAGGTGCGTGACCATGTCCGAGCCCGTACGTACGGCGGAGTCGATCGCCGAGAAGTTCCCCGACGCCGGCCCGGCACCGTCCAACGAAGTCGTCGTCGACCCGGCCGCCGAACCGGCCCCGAACACGGGGCACCCGCGGTGAGCGTCGCGATCTGGGTCGGATACCCGCGCTCGTGGACGGCCGGCCGGGCGCGCCCGCCCCAATTCGTCACTCTGCACTACACCGCGGGCAGCGAGGGCCCCACGTCGGCCGAGAGCGGCGCCCAGTACGACAAGACCCGCACCGACGGTACAAGCACGGGCTATTTCGTCGACTCGCTCGGGCCCGCCCTACAAGAGGTCCCCGACGCCGACCGCTCCCACACAGCGTTCTTCCACGGCAACGAGATCGGCATCCACATCGAGATCTGCGGCACCCGGCAGACCCGCGCGCAGTGGCTCGACCCGGTGTCCCTAGCGACGCTGAAGACTGCGGCGGCACTCACCCGCGAGATCTGCGACCGGCACGAATTCGAACTGCGACGGCTGAGCGTGGCCGAGACCCGGGCCGCCTACTACGGCAAGGACCATCGGCCGACCGGCATCAACGACCACGGCACGATCACGCTCGCGTTCCCTGAGGACGGAGGCGACCACGACGATGTCGGCGCCGACTTCCC
>DASRYP010000625.1:0-7334 GCA_035687165.1 Actinoplanes sp.
GGCGGCGGCGACTTCGCGCTCGACGCCGCCCGCACCCAGGGCCTCGCGGGAGTCGTGGCCAAACGGCTCGACTCGCCCTACCTGCCCGGCCGCCGCAGCCGCCTCTGGTTGGCGATCCCGGCCTGAGGCGGACCCGCCGTCCATGCTCCCGGCGGAGCGGCGGAGCGGCGGAACGGCGGAACGGCGGCCTGGCGAGCGTCGTGCACCGGGAGACTTCCACCCCGCGTCGGGCGAGGGCCAGGGCGCGCGCAGTTTCAGCTGGACCGCCGCCCTGGCCCTCGACCTGTTGGCCGACCGTTCCGTACCCGCTTAGGCCCGAGCGGCCTAAGCGCCGGTGAGGAAGGGGAGTCGAGACAGGCGCTAGAAAACCACGACCGACCGGAGTACGCCACCGGTGTGCATCTTCTCGAAGGCCTCCTCGACCTGGCCCAGCCCGATCTCTTCGGTCACGAAGGCGTCCAGGTCGAGCCGGCCCTGCAGGTAGAGCTCGGTCAGCATGGGGAAGTCCCGGCTGGGCAGGCAGTCGCCGTACCAGCTCGATTTGAGCGACCCGCCGCGCCCGAAGATCTCGAGCAGCGGCAGCTCGATCTTCAGGTCGGGGGTGGGCACGCCGACCAGCACGACTGTGCCGGCCAGGTCACGGGCGTAGAAGGCCTGCTCGTACGTCTCGGGCCGGCCCACCGCCTCGATCACCACGTCGGCGCCGAAGCCGCCCGTCAACTCCTTCACCGCGGCGACCACGTCGATGCCCCGGGCGTTGACGGTGTGCGTCGCCCCGAAGCCCTTGGCCCACTCCAGCTTCTGGTCGTCCGTGTCGATGGCGATGATCGTGGTGGCCCCGGCCAGTGCCGCCCCGGCCACCGCACCGTCGCCCACCCCGCCGCAGCCGATCACCGCGACCGAGTCGCCCCGGGTGACACCGCCGGTGTTGATCGCCGCGCCGAGGCCGGCCATCACACCGCAGCCGAGCAGGCCCACGGCGGCGGGCCGGGCCCGCGGGTCGACCTTTGTGCATTGTCCGGCGTGCACGAGGGTCTTCTCCACGAAGGCGCCGATGCCGAGCGCCGGGGAGAGCTCGGTGCCGTCCTCGAGCGTCATCTTCTGGGTCGCGTTGTGGGTGGCGAAGCAGTACCACGGCTTGCCCTTGGCGCAGGCCCGGCAGGTGCCGCAGACCGCGCGCCAGTTCAGTACCACGAAATCGCCGGGCGCGACCCCGGTGACACCGGCGCCGACCGACTCGACCACGCCGGCGGCCTCGTGTCCGAGCAGGAACGGGAAGTCGTCGTTGATGCCGCCCTGGCGATAGTGCAGGTCGGTGTGGCACACCCCGCACGCCTGGATCGCGACGACGGCCTCGCCCGGCCCGGGGTCAGGCACCACGATCGTGGTGAGTTCGACGGGGGCACCCTTGCTGCGGGCGATGACGCCCTGCACTCGCTGACTCATCCACTCAGCGTAGGGCCGACTCGATCTCAGCGGTCGAGGGGAATGCGAACCTCGACCGGTTCCTCGAGCAACGTGGCGGCCAGCTTGGCGAGCTGGCGTTCCTGGGCCGGGGTGAGCCGGTCGAAGATCAGTTGCTGTACTGCTTCGACGTGGCCCGGCGCCGAGTCCTTGATCTTGGCGTACCCCGCGTCGGTCAGCACGGCGATCTGCACCCGGCCGTCCGCGGGATCGCGCTCCCGGCGGACCCAGCCCTGGCCCTCGAGCCGGGCGACGACGTGCGAGAGGCGGGAGAGCGACGCGCTCACCATCTTGGCGAGCCTGCTCATCGAGAGCCGGCGGTCGGCCTGCTCGCTCAGGCGGACCAGCACGATGTAACCCATGTGGGTCAGGCCGGCGTCGCGCTGCAACTGGGCCTCGAGCGCGGCAGGCACCTTGATCAGCACTTCGACGAGGCGGCGCCACGTCTGCTGCTGCTCGTGGGTCAACCACCGCGGCCCGGCCGTGGCAGGGGACTCTGTCATGCAGGAAGGTTAGTGGCGACCTGGGCTCAGGTCACGATCCGGGTCGAGGTTGCCCCGGACGTGTGCCACATTGATCGACGCCCGACGTTGTCCCTAGTACGCTGCGCTGGAACTTCCACCCGGGTAACCCACAGGCGGCACGACGCCGGCACCGATTCGGCTGGGGGGCCACGTCCGGTGCCGGCGTCGTGCTCATTCACCGAAGGTCTCAGGCGGGCGGCTCGTCCTTGCCCGCCTCCTCGGCCGCGTCGGCCTCCGCCTTCGTCTTGTGCACAGCGCCGTCGGCGTGCTCCGGCGGTCCATAGACGGTGTAGAGGACCAGCGGGTTGGGGCCCGCGTTGAGGAAGTTGTGCTTGTGCCCGGCCGGGACCACGACCAGGTCACCCTGGGCGACGTTGCGCGTCTGCCCCGAGACGACGGCCTTGCCCATGCCGCTGACGAAGGTGAGGATCTGGTCCACCTCGTGGACCTCCTCGCCGATCTCGCCGTCCGGCGGAATCGTCATGATCACGAGCTGAGTGTGTTTCCCGGTCCAGAGCACGCGGCGAAAATCCGGGCTCTTCTCGGCGACGGTGGCGATCGTGAAGTGCTCCATGTGAGCGGTATACCCGCTCAGCACATATGCAACCGGCCTTCGACGACCGGGGCGGGCCGCCCGATGAAGTAACCCTGGACGTAGTCGACGCCCAGCTCGCGCAGCAGCCGCAGAGTGGGCTCGTCCTGCACGAACTCGGCCACGGTGTGGATCCCGTACGCCTGACACACCTGCACCAGGGCCCGCACCAGCACCTGGTCCTGCGGATTGTCGACCAGGTCGACCACGTACTCTCCGTCGATCTTGACCAGGTCGATCGGGAAGATCCGCAGGTAGCGGAAGGACGCGTACCCGGAGCCGAAATCGTCGAGCGCCAGCTCGCACCCGAGGTCGCGGACTCGGTCGGCGAACCGTCGGGCCTCGCTGAGGTTGCCGATCAGCGCGGTCTCGGTGATCTCGAAGGTGAGCTGCTCGGGCTTCACCCCGTATCGCTCGATGAGCCTGGTGACCTCGTCGGTGAGGCGCGGGTCGCCGACCGAGCGCCCGGAGAGGTTGATCTGCAGGCAGGTGTTCGGCCGGTCGGCGGCGAGCTGCATGGCCCGCTCGACCACCCAAAGGTCGATGTCGAAGACCGCGTCAAGGCGTTCGGCGTTGTCCAGGATCTGGATCGGCGACTGCGGGCCGTCGGCCTCGTCGAGCACCCGCAGCAGCAGCTCGTACCGGGTGATCTCATTGGTCTGCAGTTCGAGGATCGGCTGGGCGTAGAGGGTGAAGCTGTCGGTGTCGAGCGCGTCCGCGACCCGGCTGCGGTAGGAGCCCTGCCGATCGCGGGCCGGCACCGGGTGCGGGATCACGGTCAGCGGCACGGCGCCCTCGCGCGACTGCCGCCAGGCGTGCTCGGCGTCGATCAGCAGTTCGTGGCTGCTCGCGTCGCCGTCCAGGGTGAACCGCACGAGCCCGCCCCACGCGTCCGCGCGCAGCCACGTATCGGGCAGCACGAACGTCTGCGACCGCACGGCTTCGACCAGCAGTTCGGCCTCGCGCCGGGCCATCGGCCAGGAGGTGCCGGCCAGCAGCACCGCGATCTCGTTGGGCCCGACCCGGCCGAGCAGCGCACCCTGCTGCATCACGCCTTCGAGCACCCGGGCGACCCGGTGGAGCAGATCGGCGTTGCGCTCGGGGCGCACTCCCTGGACGTCCACGCCGGACTGATCAGGCTGCACCCGGACAACCAGCACGGCACCGCCGCCCCGGCGCAGCGCCCGGTCGATCTCGTCGGCGAACCGGGGGCGGGTGAGCAGGCCGGTCGCCGGGTCGGGCTGGACGAGCGAGGACTGCACGGTCTCGCCGCGGCGGGTCAGCCGGTCGGACTCACGGCGGGCCCGCTCGCGGACGGAGACGTCGGTCACGGTGCCACGAATTCCCCGGACCGCGCCCTCCGGGCTTTTCATCGGGTCGAGCCGGCAATCCACGTCGAACCACCCGCCGTCGGCGCGCATCAGGCGGATCGTCGTCCGCACCCGGGCGCGGGTGGTCCAGGCTTTGGTGATGGCGGCGAGCGCCTCGGCGTGGTCGTCGCGGTGCACGTAACGGGTTAGGACCTCGGGGCTCACCTCGTCACGGGCGGGTGGGTCACCGAGCAGTGCGCGCAGCGCGGCCGACCAGACGATCCGGTCGCCGATGGCCGTGTAGGAGAACCAGGCCGACCGCTCGTCGACCGGAGTGCGCTGCCCGGGCAGCCGCAGAAGCGGGTCGAGCCGTTGTTCGTCGCGTGCTGCCATGAGGCTGCCACCTCCCCCCAGAGTGTCCCCACGCCCCTGAACTATTACGACCCGTCACGGCGTCGATAAAACAGTGGACGTCCGCCCCAATGTTTTGCCGATCCCTCCAACAAATCGCCGAGCAGCAGCTTCTCGCCCGATCAGAGTAGGGAATTACCTGATCGGTTGACCACTGCACTCGGTAACCTGACTCGCCCAATGACGCCCATTCCATGACAGACAGTCACTGGCCCGTGCCGATGACGAGACCTACCGCGACTTCTACCCGCCCGGACCGCTCGCCATGCACGCAACGCGGCACGCGGGACGCGCCGCGTAACCAGATCCGTTAAGGATGGATATGGTGGCGATCGGACCAATGCGGAGCGAGGGCGGGGCATGGGCATCATTCGGGACATGCAGCGGGCGCACGCCACTCAGGCGGCCGCTGATCATCGGGCCAACACCGCGGCCGCGCAACAGCGCGACCTGATCAGGCGTAATGCCGATCTGGCGATCGCCGCCGCGCAACAGGCCGCGAGCAACGACGATCGCAAGCGCGAACAGCAGCGTCTCTACGTCGAGGCCAAGACGGCCGACACGGCCGCGGCGAACGCCGAGATCCGGGCCCGGCTCAGCGATCTCGACTCGCTGCTGCTCTCGTCGCTCGACGTCGACGACCACATCGACCTGCAGCTCTTCAAGAAGCCGGTCGAGGTGCCGTCGTTCGACCCGGGTCCGCTGGGCCGCCCGGTGCCGGAACCGCGGTGGGAGAGTTACGTGCCGCCGCAGCCGCGTGGCGTCGGCAAGATCATCGGCGGCGACCGGCTCCGGCAGCAGCAGGAGGCCGACGCCCAGCGTGCCTTCGAGGACGCGCGAGCCAGGTGGTCGGAGACGGAACAGCGGCGCCGACGCCAGCTGGTGGTCCGCCAACGGGCGTACGACGAGAGCCTGCGCAAGTACGAGGAACGCGTCCTCGCCTACAACGCCGAGGTGGACCGCTTCGCCGCCGCGGTGGCCGGCGCCGACCCGGCCTCGGTGGTGGAGTACTTCGCGATGGTGCTCGGCAACTCCGTCTACCCGGACGACTTCCCACAGCATTTCCGCCTCGCCTACCTGCCGAAACAGCACCACCTGCTGATCGAGTACCACCTGCCGCCGATCGAGGTGGTGCCGCACGTCAAGGAGTACCGCTACGACCGGTTCCGCGACGACGTGACCGCGATCCCGCGCGACGAGAACGAGCTGCGGCGCCGCCTCGTCGAGGTGATCGCCCGGGTGACCCTGCGCACCATCCACGAGATCGTCGAGGCGGACCGCGGCGCCCTGGTCCGGCAGATCTCGTTCAACGGCATCGTCGACACCATCGACCGGCGCACCGGCCGGTTCGTCCGCCCCTGCCTGGTATCGCTGCAGACCGCACGCGAGACGTTCGCCGCCATCAAGCTGCGCCGGGTCGACCCGGTGGCCTGCGTCCGGCATCTCGAGGGCACGCTCTCCGCGGCCCCCGACGAGTTCGCCCCCGTCGCCGAGAAGATCGACTTCGACCGGGACGCCGACCGGGACTTCACCGAGGAGTTCAACGTGCTCGCCGAGATCGACGAGCGGCCCAACCTGCTGTCGATGAACGACCCGGCGTGGGAGCAGCAGATCTCCGACCTCTTCGGGATCATGGGGCTGCAGATGGGCCCGCCCCACCGTTCTGACCTGGGCACCCGCTGGCAGGCGACCGACCCGCGACCGATCTTCGGTGGCCCGGTGGTGATCTTCGCGATCCGGGGGACCCCGGCCGGGTCGGCCGCGGCGCACGCGCTGGCCGGCGCGGTCGCGGCGGCCGGGGCGACCAAGGGCATCCTGGTCTCGCTCGGCGGCATCGACCAGGAGGCGTACGACGCGGTCGCGGGTCGCCCGCTGGAACTGATCGACGGCCCAGCCCTGGTCACGCTGCTCTCGAACTACTGCCGGGTCAAGGCACGCATCGAGCGGCCGTAGCAGTTCGACGAGGTTACGCCCGGTCAGAAGATCGAGTGCACCAGGGCGGCGAGCACCGCACGATCGCGGGGGTCGCCGGGCTCGTCCTCGCCGATCTCCTCGCGCAGGCGGGAGGCGGCACGGGGCGGCTATGGTGTCGCGGCTGATCTTCATACGGACGGGGCGAACATGAGCGACAAGGTACCGGAGACACCGGACAAGGATCAGCCGGATTCCGCGGGTACCGCTGCGCAGCCACCCGTGGATCCCACTGCGGCGCCCTCCCCGCAGCCACCTGCGGACCCGACTTCCACGGCCGGTGCGCGGGGGCCTGAGCTGCAGAGCTATCCCGTTCCGGACGACTTGCCGGCGTCCCCCTACCAGGGGCCAGACGCGTCCTATCCTCCGCCCAGCGATCCCTACCTGCAGCCCAGCGATCCCTACCAGCAGCCCAGCGATCCCTACCAGCAGCCCAGCATGCAGCCGCCCGGCTATGGCCCGCAAGGGCACTACCAGGTTCCGCCCGGTCAAAACCCGTGGCAGAGCTACCCCGGCACGGCGGGCGCCGGTGTCCCCGGCTACGGCGGTCCCGGCTACAGCGGTCCCGGCTACAGCGGTCCCGGCTACGGGCTGCCTCCCGGTTATTACGCCGGCCCCGAAGACCCGCTGGTCAGTGCCGACTTCGCCGGTTGGTGGCGGCGCAGCTTCACCCTGCTGTCGGCCGACTGGCTCCCGATGATCCAAGTACAGCTGATCTGGGCCGTCCCCCTGCTGATTCTCGGCGTCATCACCGGGCTGAATGCCCCCGACGCGACCGTGCAGTTCGACCCGGGATCACCCGATCTCAGCGAAGCATTCGGCCCGTTGCGCCTGGTCCCGTTCACGCTGATCGCAGTGCTTCTCACCGTGGTCGCCCAGATGGCCACTCTCGACGTGCTGGTTCAGCACGCGACCGGTCGCCCTGTCTCGGTCGGTCAAGCCCTGATCAACGGCCTGCGTCGCTTCCCCGCCCTGCTCGGCTGGCAAATCCTGGCCGGTCTCGTCATCCTGCTCGGCGCCTGTCTGTTGGTGCTGCCCGGCATCTACGCCGCCGCCGTACTC
>DASRYP010000626.1:0-2151 GCA_035687165.1 Actinoplanes sp.
CAGATTCGGCTTCCCCCGCAGGACAGCGGGCAGGTGGCGCGGTGATCCGAGATGCAGACTGCTCAGCCCCGGGTAGATGAACTGGTCGGAGCGGGTGTCATTGTCGACGACAACGCAGTCATGATCTCGAACGGCGGCTGCCGTACTAGATGGATGATCCATCTCACAGGATATTGATAAACAGCACTGTCGACTCGGGTGGCGCCGGAGTCGAGCAGGCGTCGGCCGACGGCGTCGAGTTGGGTTCCGGTAGTGAAGATAAGGGAGCCCCACCCGCCGTCGCCGCCGCCAAACTTGTATCTGCGGATGGTCTCGGACAGCGGCGTGGAGTCAACGGAGATGGCGGCGACGCTGGCAGTTCGGAATACCGGGAGGCCGTCCAGCGGAGACCGGGTAGGTCACTTCAGGAGCGGTCAGCGGTCTCCGGTTGGGCCGGGAGGCGGCGTTCCAGGTCTTCGATGATGGTGCGCAGGGAGGCGAGCTGGTCGTGGACCGAGGGCTCGGGGCGAGCCGGGCCCTTCACCTCGGCGCGCTCGGCCTCGTGGGCCTCCTGCAACGCGTTCAGGACGACGCCGACCAGCAGGTTGGTCAGGAGGAAACAGGCGACGACCATGTACGACACGTAGTAGACGATCGCCCACTCCGTGACCTCGCGCCCGGCCTGCACCATGTCGGTGATGCCGTCCAGGGAGAGCAGCAGGAACAGGCTGAGCATCGCGTGCCCGACCGTGCCGTAGTGGTCCGGCTGAGCCTCGCCGAACAGCATCCAGCCAAGGATCGCGTAGCCGTAAAGCAGCAGGACCGTGATCAGCAGGAAGCTGCCCAGGCCGGGCAGGCTGCGACGGATGCCGACGAGGATCACGCGCAGGCTGGGGAACATCCGGAACGTCCGGACGATCCGGGCCAGCCGCAACAAGCGCAGCAGGGTGACGTTCTCGCGGACTCCGGGCAGCACCGGCGCCAGGACGATGGCCAGGTCGAACAGGTTCCAGCCGCCTCGGAAGAAGCTCCGCGGCGCGGCCCCGAACCGGACCAGCAGTTCGACGGCGAAGCACGCGACACAGGCGTACTCGATGGTCTTGAGCAACGGACCGGCCGCCTCAACCACCGGATCGTACGTCTCCAGGCCCAGCACGAAAGCATTGAGCACGATGACCGCGAATCCGGCCTGGTTGAACCAGCTGCCGAGGACCAACCGTCCACACCAGAGGGTCAGCCGGTGGGTGGTGTTCGTCATCGATCTCCTCGCCGGGAACTGGGCGAAATCCTATGACACGTCAGCCGACCGGGTGACGGCGACAGCCGCCGGGCCGCGGGCATGGGGCGGACCTGGCCGAACTCGCCGTCGTCGTGGGCGGTGGGGATGGGGCTGGCGGGGTATAAGAAGCAGGCAAGATTCACCGACCGTAAGGATTTGCCGTGAGCGACGCACCGCTGTACTCGATGCTGGGATTCACCGACGCGGAGTGGGGGCTGCTCGTCGGCCTGCCCCAGTCGGTGCTCACCGCGGCCAGTGCGGCCTCCCCCGACAGCACGCGCAAGACCCGGGCCGAGTCGGCGGCCGGGCTCGACGTCATCTCGGACGCGCGGGCGTCGGCCAGTCCGCTGGTCGCGGCGGTCGCCGGGGCGATCGTGGCGCGCGTGGGCGACCCCGACCTGGGTGAGGAGCCACCGGTCATCGAGCCGAGCGACCCCATCGCGTATGCCGAGGACGTGCTCGGCCGAGCCGCCGAGGTCAACGGGCTGCTGGTCGCCAAGGCCGAGCAGGCGGACGCCGAGACGTACAAGCACTGGCTCGTCGAGATCGCCGAGAGCGTCGTGGGGGCCGCGTCGACCGGAGGCGTGCTGGGGCTGGGCGGCGAGGCCGTCACCGACAACGAGCGCGCCTTCCGCGACGACCTGGCCAAGGCCCTCTCCGACTGACGGGCTCCGAGCGGCGCGGCCTGGCGATGCTCTCAACCGTGGTGGTCTTGCCGACGCCGGTCGGGCCGAGAATGCCGACGATCTCGCCGGCCGCGTCTAGGCCATCGCTTCTTCGGTGTTGGTGCTGGTGGGAGACTTGCGCAGGCCTGTGACGGTGGCGTAGACCGAGCCGACCTGGGCGGCGACCCGCTTCCAGGAGTATGCCTGCCGTGCGCGGTCGAGCGCGGC
>DASRYP010000627.1:0-4065 GCA_035687165.1 Actinoplanes sp.
CACACACCAAGCTGGGCCGCGGCGGCCTCTCCGACGTGGAATGGGCCATCCAGCTGGTGCAACTGCGCCATGCGTACGCGGTCCCGTCGCTCC
The DNA here is from genome assembly GCA_035687165.1 of Actinoplanes sp. GTDB lineage: Bacteria > Actinomycetota > Actinomycetes > Mycobacteriales > Micromonosporaceae > Actinoplanes. Next base: position 94 of record DASRYP010000627.1, read on the forward strand.
GCCGGACGCGCACGCTGGACGCCCTGAACGCCGCGCTCGAGGCCGGCCTGATCGACAAGGGGGACGCGGCCGCGATGACGGCCGGGTGGACCCTCGCGGCCGAGGTGCGCAACGCGTTGACGCTGGTGCGTGGGCGCCCGACCGACCAACTGCCCCGCCACGGGGTCGAACTGGCCGGCGTGGTGCAGCTGCTCGGCGGCGGCGACCCGGGGGAGTTCGTCGACCGCTACCTGCGCCTGACCCGCCGTTCCCGGGCCGCGATGGAACGGGTTCTGGAGTCATAACTTTGGGTATAACCCACCCATGCTGTTCAACATGGTGAAGCGCTTCGCAATCATGGCCGTCGCGGTCCCGCTGGCGGCGGCCGGTGCCCGCAAACTCAGCGAGAAGATCGAGGCCAAGCGCGGCTCGAGCCGCGGCACCCGGCTGCTCCGGCAGGGCGCGGACACGCTGCAGGGCTTCCGCCGTCCCACGAAGAAGCGGCGTCGTTTCGCCTGACGACGACGCTGTCTCAGGCTTGTGAACGGATCTTGTCGGCGGCGGCGAGCAGCACCTCGGTCGGAATCTCGACGAGGCGCTCGCCGTCGGGCACCGCCACACCGGCGCTGCCGCCGTCCACCACATAGCCCTGCACAACGATTGTTTCCCGGTCTGTCCGGTAGACGGTCGGACAGGTGCCGGCTCCGCACTCGCTGGCCAAGCTTTGGAGGCACAGATCGACGGTGGCCGTTAGCGCCTCGGCCTTGGCGACGTGGTCCTCATGCGTCTTCATGACATCCACGGTACGGGCGGGGGCGATGTCGTCACAACGGGTTAGGCGGCGACGCCAGGCAACATATTTATGTAACGCTTCTGATATTTGTCCAGAATGGAATCAATGTCGGCTGTGGCGATCGACTCGAAGGAGTCGAAGATGCCGCGGTATTGGCGGACGGTGCTGCGACTTCTTGACGAAACGGTCGAGTTGAAGAGATCCGCGAGCACGTGCCGGTCGCCCATGATCTCGAAGCCGTGGAAGGGCGCGACCGGCCACTCCGCGGCTTCGGGCACTATCCGAATGCTGACATTGGCCAGGCTGGCTACCTCACGCACTCGCGCGATCTGCGCGAGCATGTTGGTGGGCGCGCACACCCGATTCGCCAGGACAGACTCGGCCATCACGAAGTGGAACCTCCGGCTCGGGTCGTAGAGCACCTGGCTACGTTGCATGCGCGCCGCGACGGCCTCGGAGATGGCGAACTCAGACTCGGCGATCTGCTCGTCGTCGAGTTGATTACGCAGAGCCGTGAGGACGGCCCGCGCGTACTCGCTCGTCTGGAGAAGGCCCACGACTACTGCGGGCTGAAATGTGCGTACCTCACGCGCCGGCGCCTCCAGTCGGCGAACGAAATGCTGACGATTAGGAAGATTCGGTTCGACCGCGTGCCAGTCGATGAGCTGGTCCCCGGAGCGTTCGGCGAGGGTGACCAGTCTTTCCACCTCGTCGGTGGGCAGCTCCAGGCCTTCGGCGATGAGCCGGACATCCCCCGGCTCAGGAGCTGAGACGCCAGTCTCCAGCCGGGAGATTTTGGCCTGACTCATGCCCACACGCTTGCCGAGGACCTGGCCGGAGACCTTTCTCCCCTTGCGCCAGCGTGCCAGTGCGGCGCCGACGGGCTCGTCGAGGCTGTCGGAGGCTTCGGCCACGCCATCCACCCCCCTTGCGTTTGCCTTGATCAGCTGCTGGCCCGCACCGCCTCGAAGAGCTCAGCCGGAATCTCGACCAGTTGTTCTCCGGCGGGCAGATCGAGCCCGGCAGCTTCGGCCGTCACGGTATATCCCTGCACCACGAACGTGTTGCGGTCGGTGCGGTACACCGTCGGGCAGGTTCCACCGCCGCAAATGGTAGTGATCAGAGTGAGTACGGGCGTCGCGCTAGCATGCTTATTGTCCTGAACGCCCGTTAAGGGTTGATTTGTCACACGCGGAATTATAGAACAGCTGTCAAGGGTTATCCGCCGCTCTGCGTAGTTCCATGCAAGCACATCGCCGCCGCCCTGCATACCTTCCCCTGCCGACGCCTCGCAGATGAAGGAAACAATTCACGTATCCGGATGGGCCTTGCGTGCTGGTGCATAGACATGGATATTCAGTAGTGAGGGTTACGGAGAGATGTCGCAGGTGCCTCCCCAGCAAGTCAAGGTTGTCTGCGCGGTTCCGGACGACGGGGTCAGGCCCTCTGTGATGCATATACGGCCTGAGCCGGAGGTCGCCATGATCTACCTCCTACCTACCGCGTGGCGTCCAGGCCTCTTCGGAGACAGGCTCCGAGCCGTTGCGCGGCAGCCGTCCTGACAGCCACCGTGATGCCGGCTCTCGTCCTCGTGGCCGTGCTCGCGGCCAGCGTCCACTGAGTGGTCGCCCTCTTCGAGCCGTCCGGTTCTGTGCCGGCGGATCCGCCCTCGTCCCTCGGACGGAGATCTTCGATGACTATTACCGTGCTGGCCGGGATCGTCGGACTCCTCGTGCTCCTGATCGTCCTCAGTGAGATCGGGTCGGCCGTCCTGCCTCTGATCATCGTCCTGACCTGCGTGCCCGAGCGCGACCGGGACAGCCTGGCCCGGGTGCTCGCGGCCATCGACTCGCGTCGGCGGCTGCGCGTCTGGCCCGCGCTGCGGCTCGCCGTGACGTTGCGACGGCAGCAGCGCAGCGAGGCCCGCGCGGCCCGCGATCCGTTGCGCAACCCGTACGCCCATCTCAACGCCCACTTCGCCAACATCCCGGGCGACGCGCCACTGAACCCGCCGTACGCCGATCCCGAACCGGTCAGCCCGCCCGCGCGTTTCGGGGAGTGACCCGGCGGCACGCCTCGGCGGCGGCCGCGGCGCTCGGCGTGACCCCGTCGCGCCGAGCGGCCGCGAAGATTTCGCTCAGTGTCCCGGCGATGCCATCGAGCCGGGCGGTGACCTGGGCCGGAGTCTCGTGGTGCAGTTCGACGGCGGTGGCGCTGACAACCCCACCGGCACTGACCACATAGTCCGGCGCCCACAGGACGTCCCGCGCATGCAGCAGGTCGGCGGTCGCCGGGGCGTCCAGCTGGTTGTTGGCCGGGCCCGCGACGGCGGAGCACCGCAAAGCCGCCACTGTCGACGGGGTCAGCACACCGCCCAGCGCGGCCGGCACCAGCACGTCCACCGCGGCGGTCAGGCATTCGTCCGGAGTGACCCAGGCGGCGCCGAGTTCGTCGGCCAGCGCCCGCGCGGACGGATCGACGTCGGCGACGACCAGCTTCGCGCGCGGCGTGATCACCGGCTATCACGCCGAGATCGATCTGGGCGCGCTCAATCGGCAGGTGCAGGCGTTCCTGCACGTCCAGGTCCGTCCGATGAGCCGCGAGATCATCGAGAACTTCAAGACCTATGTCACCGGCCTCCCCGAGGTCCTCTCGGTCTTCGTGGTCGCGGGCGGCGACGACTTCCTGGTCCACGTGGCCGTCCCCAGCGTCGACGGTCTCCACTCGTTCCTGATGGACAAGTTCAGCCAGCGCCGCGAGATCGTCGGATTCCGCAGCTCGGTGATCTATCAGCACGCGCGTAACCGCGTCCTCGGCGAGCTCTGAGCCGCAGCCCCGGCGCTGAACCCGAAGGACCCAACTTCGGAAGTACGCCTCGTGGGGCGGAACAAACGCAACGCCACGAACACCGCCTCCGGCGGCTGCCGCCGCGGCCTCCGTGGGGCGTAGGGCCGTAGCGCGTGCCCGGCCCGTGGCGAGGGTCAGATATGGTCGGTTTCAGCTGGTGACGGTGTAGCGGCCCGGGGCCGGGACGCGGAGGAGCAGCCAGTCGCCCTGGCGCCGGACGGTGGCGCCGTTGGTGGAGGTCAGCCAGCGGTTCCAGCGGATTCGGAGCGGGATGTCGCCGGCGCTGGGGGCGTCGAGGGTCAGCGTGGCCGCGTCCTGCCGGGTGAGGACGGCTGGGGCGGGGACGATCGGGC
>DASRYP010000628.1:0-8390 GCA_035687165.1 Actinoplanes sp.
CCACCAGCGTGAGGACAGCGTTCTCGGCACGTCCTTCCTTCGGCCGCGCGCGCCCAAAATTGAGCAATGTTCGCGAAACGGACAGTGTGCCGTCGCCGTCAGCCGGCGCGCAGCGCTTCCAGGAGGCGCGCGGCCTCGGCCTCGTCGGTGGTCTCACGGCCGGCGCTGTCGGCGGTGCCGAGCGGGACACCGGCCGCGTGCGGCACGACCCGCTTGGCCGAGGCGTGCACGGCGGGCACCCCGGTCGCCACGATCTTCTCGATCGCGCCCGGCCGCACCCCGCCGCCGGCCATGATCTCGATGCGCCCGGCGGCCGAGTCGACCAGCGCGGCGAGCGTGGGCAGGGCGTCGGCCACGGTGGCGGCCCCGGCCGAGGTCAGAATCCGCCGAACCCCCAGCCGGCCGAGCCGGTCGAGCGCCGGGTACGGATCCTCGAGCGTGTCGAACGCCCGGTGGAACGTCACGTCCGCACCCCCGGCGGCCTCGACCACCCGCGCGACCAGCACCTCGTCGACCCGGCCGTCGCGCACCCCGCCGATGACCACCCCGGCCGCCCCGGCGGACACGACGTGACGTACGTCGGAGACGATCGTCGCCACCTCGGCCGGGTCGTAGTCGAAGCCCCCGGCACGCGGCCGCACCAGCACATGCACCGGCGGAATGCCCGGCGTGCCGGTGGCTGCCTCGACGAACCCGAGCGACGGCGTGACCCCACCGAGCGGCAGCGCCGAGCACAGCTCGATCCGATCCACCCCGAGCCGCGCCGCGACGGCGAGCCCGTACGCATCCTGAACAGCCAACTCGAAGGCAACCATCAGGACCCGGTCTCCGTTGCTCAAGCGATCAAGAACCCGCGAAGTATGACACCGCCCCCCGCGCCTGGTTCCCGGCGTCCGTCATCGGCGGAGGATGCGGCCGTCAGCCCCGCCGGCGGAGATGTGCCGGTTTCGTGCGTCTGCGGGAGCGCGCCGTCACCGGGCTGAACGGCCGAGAGCCCATTCCACCGTGACGGCCACCGTCAGCCGTTGCCGGCCCGGTTCGATCGGAACCGGCGAATCCGCCGCGGCGAACCTGTCCTGCCCGCCCGGTGCCCACTGACTGGGACTCTCCTCGCTCACCTTGACGACCCGGCCGAGCGGCCTGCCCGCCGCGCGGGCATACAGTGCGGCTTTCGTACGTGCGTCGGCGAACGCCCTCTTGCGCGCTTCGCCGAGCAACGCGGCGTCATCCTCGATCGCGAACGACACACCGTTGAGCCGAGCCGCGTCCCCACCGGCGGCGATCGCCGCGGAGAGGAGCGCACCGCCCCGCGGCAGGTTCCGGACCCTCGCGGTGAGCCCTTGACTCACCGAGTAGCCGGTGACAGTTCCGTCGTCCTTACGCGCCGAACTGACGCTGATGTTCGACGTCTCGAGGTCGGCTCGGGCCACCCCGCCGCGAACGAGCGCGTCGCGCATGCGCGTCGCTGCCGTATTCGCGCGTTTCAGAGCTTCGACGACTGTGCGCGCGTTGGTTTCCACGCCGAAGTTGGCCTGGAGCGTGTCAGGCTTGCCGACCACTTCACCGTGCCCGGTGACCAGCACACTTTCCAACGATCGATCGGCGGGGGAAGCCACCGCGGCACCGGCCGAGGCGGACGCCGGACGCCCGTCGACCAGCGGGTAGAGCGCGACGAAGGTGGTGAGGACGATGAGCGCGGGCATTGCCAGCTTCTTGGTCACGACTTGATGCTATATGCCACATATCACAAGAAACAGGATCTCCCGGGCGCCAGCTACCGGTTTCCGCGTGCTGGGGTGCCTACGCCGCACGTTTCAGCTCCCTGGTCGGGGGCCCGCAACCGTGTCGAGGTCGAAGCCGGGTCACCCCCGCGGTGGCGTGAGCTCGCCGAGCAGGTTCGCGGCGGAGAGCGGGATCCACGGCTCGCGGGGCCGGCCGGACCCGGTCAGGGCGGCCGAACCGGGCCCGACCGGCTGCGCGATCAGCCGGTCGAGCGCCTCGGGGTCGACGGCGGCGGCCAGCACCGAACTCGCCGAGAGGTCGGGCAGCGAGTCGGCCGGGACGATCAGCACCCGGTCGGCGCGGCCCACGGCGTGCCAGGTCAGCAGGTCGAGCAGGCTGGTGCGGTGCCCGCCGACGAAGTGCTCCCACTGGTCGGCGGCGGCGCGGGCCATCTGATCGCGGTGCCGGTCCACGCTGTGGCCGTAGCCGCGGCCGGGCAGGGCCAGATCGGTCCAGAGCAGGCGCCGCTCGGCGACGTCGAGCACCATCGGCATCATCATCCGGGCGTTGCCGGACAGGCCGAACCGCTGCAGCACCCGGGCGCCGTCGAACTGGTCGCCGTCCCGCGCGGGCAGCATCAGCCCGGCGAACGCCTCGGTCATCGTCTCGAACGGGACGCCGTCGAAGCTGAGAACGGTCGGCACGACGTAGCGGACGCCCGCGCCGGCCAGCAGCGCCAGGTCGAGGTCGAGGAACTCGGTGGCGCCCAACGGGGCCGGGGCGGAGGTGAGGTCGCCCGAGTGGACGGCCGCGTCTCCGGCGAAGCGCAGGTCGGTGTAGTCGCAGTGACCCACGCGGCCCCAGCCGGCGTCGAAGAACGCGCACGACAGGTCGAGGTCGATGGAGGTCCCGCCCGGCTCCTGCCAGTGCAGGAAGAGTCGCAGGACGTCGGCCGGGGGCAGATCCCGTACGCTTCCGCGCGGCCAGCCGGCTGACTGGTCCGAGGCGGCGCGCTCGCGCATCGGCGCGGGCACGTCGGCCAGGGCGGCGTCGAGCACGGCCACGTCATACCGGGGAAGCCGGGCGGCGCGGGCGGTCAGTTCGGTGTCGACGAGGTCACGGACGGCGGCGATCGCGGTGCCCGGGAGCGTGGGGCGCTGCTCCGGTTCGGTCCACGTGGTCACGACGCTGCCGCGCGGGAAGAAAACGCGCCGGGGCATGCCGGGTCCGGGACGGCCGCCGACGATGCCGGGACCGGGAGGGGCCTCCGGCTCGAGAGCGCGCCGCCGGATCACTTCGCGCAGCCCTGAACTGATTTCGGTGGCGGGGACGGTCACCCGGACCGGTTCCGCCCGGGCCTTGGCGGCGGCCCGGGCCGCCGCGGTGGCCGCGAGCTGCTCGGCTGTCGCGCGTACGGTCCGGTCACGTCCGGCGAGGGATGCGGCTGCCGACGCGAGCACGCCCGCCGAGACCTGGCCGGCCGTGGCCGACATGGCAGCCGAGATCGCCGTCCGCGCTGCCTCGTCGTCGCCGGCCGCCCGCAACAGGTGGTCGATGCGCCGCCAGAGGCTGCCCGGCCGCGACGTGAGCAGGCGAGCGGCCTCGCTCACGTCGCCGTCCTCGAGAGCGCGCTCGACAAAGGACGCGTGTGTGCGCAGCCGTACGCTCACCTGGTCGTCCGGGTGCTCGGTCAGCGTCAGGTGCAGTGGTTCGCGCGCGCAGCCCGCGAGGATCGCCGCGCCCAGCGGGCTGGTCCGGGGCGTACGCGTGCCGCGCAGCGCCGCGAAAGCCACGGCCGCCTCCGGGTGCGCGGCGACGTGCGCGAAGGGGTGCAGCCGCTCGCCGATCCGCTTCCAGACCGCCGGGTGCCGCCGCATGTCCTCCGCGGCCCTGACCGCGCCGAGCGTGTCGAGAAGGGCGAGCACCGCCCGGCGCAGGGCGCGCGGCAACGCCCGTACGCGCGGAACGGGAACCGCCACGACGCCCACCTCCTCCGGCTCGGCGGGGCGGGGCAGCACCAGACCGGGGTCGCCGCCCGAGTAGGCCCAGAGCGTGCGCGCCGCGTCCGTCGCCGTGCCCCACCGCTGCCGGGCGGCCTCGACCACCTCGGCGTACGCCGGGGTCAGCGCGGCCGCGTGCAGAGCCCAGGCGAGGACGACGGCCGACGTCTCGCGGGCCGGCACCACCTCGGGCAGCCAGTCGAGACGGCCGGGCGCGGTCGCGGTGACGAGCACGCGAAGGTCCTCGCGGTCGGACTCGCTCAAGGCACCGGGCCGCGCGACGAGTTCGTCGCGCAGACGCTCGGCGGCGGCGAACGGTTCGGTCTCGAGCCCGGCCAGCCGCATCGGCAGCGGCGGCGCCTTGGCGGTGGCCTTCCTCGGGTTGGGTGCCACGATGGCCAGGTACTGATTGTCGGCGGCGAGGCGGCGGCCGCAGATCGGACAGGCGCTCACCTCGTCCGCCGGGAAACAGGACGGGCAGACAAGGTGCCCGCACGGGTCGAGCGGCGCCCCGCCGTCCGCGCGGCCGCAGAGCACGCAGGGGGCTCCGGGTACGGCGAACAGGTGGGTGAGCAGGCGTCGCACGTAGACCGCCTCGGTGTTGCGGGGCGTGTCCGGGAACTTGCGGTAGAGCGGCACCATCGGCCGATCCGCGCCGGACATCTCGTCGAAGGCGGCGAGCAGCCAGTCGGCCCAGCGGACCCGCACCTGTGCCGGCAGTCGCGCCGCGGCGGATCGCAGGTCGTCGCTCAGCACCCAGCCGCGCGCGGCCACGTCGGCCTCCAGCACCGCGACCCACGCCGCGCCGTCGGCCATCTCGGCCGGGTTCACCACCGTGGCCCGGCCCGTGCGGCGCAGTAGCACCGCCGCCAGCGGATCCATGCCCCTGTACCTCCCCGCGAAGAAGCGGTGGGCGGAGAGTCGCGACGCTAATTTCCATTGAGAGAGAAGGAAGCACCGCGGGGAGCCGCCCACCGCGCACATGATCATAGACTAGTCGTCGCAGGGACGCATCTCGATCCGCGCGGATGGGTCACGTCCGCCACCCGTACGAGACCCGCCGTCACCTCGCCCGTCCTGCCCGATGGGTCTCGGGTCTAGTCGGCCAGCGGGCCGGTCTCGGGCGGAGTGGTCGGAGAATCCAGCCACGTGTCGATGAGCGCGGTGAAGTCGTGCCCGGTGGACGTGTTGACGTACGCGATGAACGACGCCCGCGTCTGGTTGGTGTCGCGGTGATCCTGCACCCAGCCCGTGGCCAACGCGAAGAAGCGTTTGTCGCCCAGCGCCTGATGCAACTGGCGCAGCATCCCGGCGGCACAGGTGTAGACGTTCGTGGATCCGAACTCGGACGCCACCGGATGCCCGGGCGGCCCGTACATCTTGCGATACCGCGCGTCCTGCTTCCGGTTGTTTCGGATCTGCTCGGCCTTGGTCTGGCGGTGCGCGTCGCGGGTGAACAGCGTCTGGGCGTAAAGCGCCCATCCCTCGTTGAGCCACATGTCCCGCCAGTCGGTCAGAGTGACGGCGTCCCCGAGCCACTGATGCGCGAATTCGTGGAACGTCGTGGCCTCGTACGCCTCCGGACCGCGCTCGAGGTGAAATCTGCCGAGGGTCACAGTCTGCTGGGTCTCCATCGCCGACAAGGAGTCGACCGTGACCAATCCGGCGGAGGGGAACGGGTACGGTCCGAAGTGCTTCTCCATCCAGCTCAGGTAATCCGGGACCTGCTTCAGGAGCGGGAGATACTCCTCCTCGGAGGCCAGGTAGGAGAGATGGATCGGAATACCGCGAGGCCCGGTCATTGTCGTCTGGCGATACTTTCCGACCGCCAGCGTCGTGGCGTACGACGCGACCGGATCGCCGCTGTGGTAGCGAAAGGTGTTGCCGCTGTGTCCGGCCGGGGTTCCGCTGGCCACCGCGGTCCATCCGGGAGGTGCGGTGATCGCCATGTCGTAGAGCGCCTCGTCGGACGGATGATCGTTCACCGGGTACCACGTGAACGCGCCGTACGGCTCCTGCATGGTCCAAACTCCACCGGTCGGGTCCACGGTGAGACCGAGCGGGTGGGCGTCACCCCGCACGGACGGCATCGGAGTCTGCGACGGTTTCCCGGTGTAGGCGACCACCAGGGTCACCGGCCGGTCCGCCCGCACCGGCGCCGACACCTTGAGCTTCTCCTTGACCACCGTCGCTTTCACCGGCACGCCGTCAACCGTGACCGCGCCGAGCCGATAGGGCTTGAAATCCAGGTCCATCGAGCCGGCGTCGCGGGTGGGCCTGATCGCCAGAGTCGCCTTGCCGGTCAGTGTGCCCTTCGCCACCGACCAGTTCAGATCGAGACCGTAGTGCAGGACGTCGAGGGCGTCGGTGCCGCGATCCGGGTAGATCGGGTCCCGCACCGGCCGGGAGAGGCCGGCGCGGTAGGCGGAATACGCGGCCCCGAGGTCCACGCTGCCCGGACCCCGCGCCGACGGCGATGCGGACGTGCTGTCCTTGGGCCGGTCGGCGGAGCAGCCGGACGAGAGGAGCACCGCGCTGACGACCACCGCGACTGACCGAGTGAAACGCATGCCGATTCCGATCCCTGGACGAGAGTGCGCCCTTCCTCAGGCGCGGGTGTCGACCGGCGACAGCGTGTCAGGCTAGATCAACTTTCGTCCGGCGCGTGGGGGGATGTCTATCCGGTCGGCGCACACCGCTTGCGCCTGGACGAACCACGCACGCGTCCTCAGGCAAGCTGCGGGACGAACGCGATCGTGACGAAGCGGATCGTCCGCCCCAGCAGGCAGGCCGCCGCGAAGGCGAGCGGGCGCATGGGTGTGCGGCCCAGGTAGACGCTGACGGCCAGCAGCGGGGGAAATCCGGTGACGGCACTGACCAGCAGCACCCCGATGGCCTGTCGTGGGCGTTCCATCACCTCGACGAGTCGCGCGAGCGCCTTCGGCCACCGGCGCGGCCCTGGCGTACGTCGGCTGTGCCGTCGTCGCAGCCAGGTCGAGCGGATCGCGCCGCGCGCACCGAGGAAGATCAGGACCTTGCCGGCCGTCTGACCGACGGCGGCGGCCACGCCAAGGGCCACGGGCGGCGTGCCGGTCGTGGCCACGGCCGCGATCAGGTACGGCTCGGCCGGGGTGAACGGCAGGAACGCCGACAGGAGCCCGACGGTCGCGGCCGCCAGGACGGCGATCATGGCTGGGCGTGCGGCAGGCCCGCCGGCAATCGGGCCGCGCGGATCAACGAGCCGACCTTCACCACGGCGACGCCGAGGGCGAACGTGACGGCGGCGGCGGTCGGCGCGAAGATCGCCAGGAGCACCACCGCGGCGGTGTTCAGTGCCTTCGCCGGCGGGGACCAGTTCCACCGGTAGATGTGCCGGTCGACGCGGGCGAAGTAGTTCGGGCTCAGCAGCGGCCAGCGTAGGAACATCAGGCTCAGCAACTGGTCGACGACCATGAACTGGACGAGGAACACCGCGACCGGCAGGGCGGTGTCGGGCCGCAGCACCACCAGGGCGGCGGCGCAAGCCGACGTGCAGGCCCGGTCCGCGACGATGTCGAAGACCGCGCCCGTACGCGTCTCCTGCTCCAGGGCCCGGGCAGCGGCACCGTCGAGGATGTCGCCGATCCAGTAGATCAGGTACGCGGCGACGAGCAGATTCGCGCTGCGGTGGGTCAGCGCCGCCACAGCGAGCGCGACGGAACCGGCCGTGCGGATAGCGGTGATGGCGTTAGGCACGTTGAGCAGGACGATCGGCGGGCTGAGGCCGACGGCGGTCATTCGGCGTCCTTGAGGATGCGTTGCATGTCCGCGGTGCGCCGGTTCAGGTCGGCCAGCTGCGCGCTCACGTCGGCGAGCACGCGCTGGGTCTCGGCGGACTGCTCGGCGTACTGCCGCTGCAGTTCGATCGACACGGTGGCCCGCTTGCGGACGCCCGCGTACCAGACAACGGCGATGAGCACGGCGGCAACGACTACGAGGAAGACCGGGGCGGTGATGTCCATCTAATTGTTTCCTTTCGGAACGGCGTCGCCGTCTGCGGCGGTGCTCAGGGTCGTGACGGCGGTGGCCACCACGTCGGGCGTGAGGTGCAGCGAGAACGGCGTGGCCTCGTAGAACTTGAGTGCCTTGCCGTCCGGCGACAACTCCAGATGCGCGGTGACCAGCCCGGCTTTCTCCAGCTTCTTGAGGTGCACCTGCAGCAGGGCGCGGCTGATGCCCAGGTCGCGAGCCAGCTGTGACACGTAGGCACGCCCGCCGGTCAGTGCGGCGAGCACCCGCAGTCTGTGCGGACTGGCCAGCGTGGCGAGGACCTCGACCAGCCGATCGCCGCTCAGCTCTCCCATAGCTCATCTTGGCTCATGCAAACTATTATTGGCATGAGCAAGCCTAGCCGTCAAATGGTGTGCGCACTCGTGAGCGGAGTCAGTCCGCGAGGTAGCCGGTCGCCGGATCGATCTGGGCCAGAAACTCGCGTACGGACTCTTCGTGCTCGGACTCGGTCGGCTCCCGGCGATCCGACGACGCCCCGCTGAACCCGTAGCCCGGATTTGGCCCGGAGACCCAGGTGTAGTCGTACTGACCCGGTCGCTCGGCACTGGCGACGACGCGGAACACTTCCCCGTCGACGTCGATCAGAGGCTCCGGGTCCAGTCGCAAGGTCGTCGCCGC